>NZ_JBFOCN010000111.1:0-28123 GCF_040907815.1 Aeromonas sp. s6 | reverse complement strand
TCTTTACCGGTTAGTGTGCTGATATGGCTCAGTCGGTAGAGCGCATCCTTGGTAAGGATGAGGTCCCCAGTTCGATTCTGGGTATCAGCACCATTTTCAAGCAGTACAGCTTTTGCCTGACGGCAATAGCGCCGTGGAACCACCTGATCCCATGCCGAACTCAGAAGTGAAACGCGGTAGCGCCGATGGTAGTGTGGCATTCGCCATGCGAGAGTAGGACACTGTCAGGCACCTATTCAGAAGAGGCCTCCCATGCGGGAGGCCTTTTTGCATTTCTGTCCCCTCGCTTCAATTCCCTGCTTCTATTTCAGTAAAAATGCTGGGCTATCAAGGGATTGCTCGTTACTCTTTAGCCGTTGCCCGATGAACACGTGATGCTGCCTGCGAGGTATTGATGGCTACGTTGAAGGAAATTGCACAGGAGGCGGGGGTATCGCTTGCTACCGTATCCCGTGTGCTGAACGAGGATCCCAGCCTGAGCGTCAAGGACGAGACCAGGCAGAAGATCTTCGAGATTGCCGAGCGGCTGGAGTACAAGACCAGCAGCGCCCGCAAAGGGGTGCACAAGAGCAAGCTGCAGCTCCTGGCTGTCTACGCCTATCCCCAGAGCACCGAGGTCAACGATCCCTATTACCTCGCCATCCGCTACGGCATCGAGACCCAGTGCACCCGCCTCAACATCGAGCTGGCCCACTGTTACAACGGTGCCGAGGGGCGTGAGCTCTCTGCCGTCGATGGCATCCTGGTCATCGGCCATCTGCCGGAAGAACGGCTGGCCGTGCTGCGCGGCCTGTCTGCCCAGCTGGTGTTCGTGGATTGCCGCTCTCAGGGCGATTTTGACTCGATTGACGTGGATCTGGCGCTGATCAGCCAGCAGGTAGTGGACTTCTTCATCGCCGAGGGCCATCAGCGCATCGGCTATATCGGTGGCCAGGATGATGGCCCGGATCTGCGGGAACTCGCCTTTCGCGATTATGGCCAGCGGCTTGGGGTGGTGCAGGAGAGCGACCTCTATCGCGGAGACTTCTCCAGCGCTTCCGGCTACAAGCTGGCGAAGGAGATGCTGGCAGGGGATTGGCCCAGGGCGCTGTTCGTGGCCTCCGACTCCATCGCCATCGGCGTGCTGCGTGCCATTCACGAGAAGGGACTGGCGATTCCCCAGCAGATCGAGCTTATCAGCGTCAACGATATTCCGACCGCCAAGTTCACCTTCCCGCCGCTCTCCACGGTGCGGATCCACTCCGAGTTGATGGGATCCCAGGGGGTCAATCTGCTGGTTGAACGGCTGCGTGACGAGCGGGATATCCCGCTGCGGGTGCTGGTACCGAGCAAGTTGACCCTGCGTGGTACTACACGGTAACTTTAGTAAAACATTTCTATTTTTAGTCGCGCCATCTTGCGGTGGCGCAACACATCTCCCAAGCAAATCTCTTTCCCATCTCTTCCAGTAAACTCATATCATATTGTTTTATAATTAATTTCATTACAGTTCAGCCTACTGCTATCAACATCCATGCCACTCATCTATACCTTGCCCTCCTTTGTCTCCCGCTTCTGATCTCGCTCACAAAACCATCCACTCACTGTGATCAGGTTAAAACTTTACCGATCTAAAACTGATATTTAGTAAATGTTTATCTAGAGTTTACCCAGTTAACGTTGCCTTGTTCCGGGAGGACATGTGAATAACTGGGAAAACGTCCAATTCGTTGGTGAAAACAGGCTGGCTCCGCGTGCCTACTTCTTCTCTTATGCCGACCACGCGCTGGCGGCCACCATGCAGCGCGAGCTGAGCCGCCGTTTTCTGAGCCTGAGCGGCCAGTGGCAGTTCCACTACTTCGACCACCCCCTGCAGGTGCCGGAGGCCTTCTATCACAGCCCCATGAGCGAGTGGGGCCAGATCACCGTGCCCAACATGTGGCAGATGGAAGGACATGGTCAGCTGCAGTACACCGACGAAGGTTTTCCCTTCCCCATCGACGTGCCCTTCGTGCCGACCAACAACCCCACCGGCGCCTATCAGCGCAGCTTCACGCTGAGCCCGGCCTGGGATGGTGAGCAGGTGATCATCAAGTTTGACGGGGTGGAGACCTACTTCGAGGTCTATGTGAACGGCCACTACGTCGGCTTCAGCAAGGGGAGCCGCCTCACCGCTGAGTTCGATATCAGCGCCTACGCCAACATCGGCGAGAACCTGCTGTCGGTGCGGGTGATGCAGTGGGCGGACTCCACCTATATCGAAGATCAGGACATGTGGTGGATGGCGGGGATCTTCCGCGACGTCTATCTGGTGGGCAAACCGGCCGCCCATGTGCAGGACTTCTTCATCCGCACCGCGCTGGCGGATGGCAATCAGATTGCCGGCCAGAGCGCCACCCTGAGCTGCGATATCCAGTTGGAAAATCTGGGTGCGCCTGCCCGTGATCACCGTCTGGTCTGGTCGCTGCTGGATCAGGGCTGCGAGATCGCCAGCGGCTCGCTCGACCATCTCGCCATCGATGGCAAGTGTGATTGCCGCTTCACGCTGGATCTGGCCAACCCCCATCTGTGGAGCGCCGAAGACCCGTACCTCTACCAGCTGCAACTCTCCCTCTACAACGGTCAGGGCGAGCTGCTGGAAGTGGTCCCGCAGCGGGTCGGGGTGCGTGAAATCACCGTCAAGGATGGCCTCTTCCATGTCAACGGCCACTACCTCAAGCTGCACGGGGTGAACCGCCACGACAACGACCACCTCAAGAGCCGCGCGGTCGGCATGGATCGTGTTGAACGCGATATCGTGCTGATGAAGCAGCACAACCTCAACTCGGTGCGCACCGCCCACTACCCGAACGACCCGCGTTTCTACGAGCTGTGCGACCAGTACGGTCTGTTCGTGATGGCGGAGACCGACGTGGAGACCCACGGTTTTGCCAACGTCGGCGATCTCAGCCGCATCACCGACGACCCCTTCTGGGAGCCGGTGTTTGTGGATCGCATCGAGCGCCACGTGCACGCCCAGAAGAACCACCCCTCCATCATCATCTGGTCGCTCGGCAACGAATCCGGCTACGGCTGCAACATCAGAGCCATGTACCAGCGCTGCAAGGGGATCGACCCGACCCGGCTGGTGCACTACGAAGAGGATCGCGATGCCGAGGTGGTGGATGTGGTGAGCACCATGTATTCCCGCGTCTCCCAGATGAACTGCTTCGGCGAGTTCCCGATGGCGAAGCCGCGCATCCTCTGCGAATACGCCCACGCCATGGGCAACGGCCCGGGTGGCCTCAGCGAATACCAGCAGGTGTTTGACCGCCATCCCCACATTCAGGGCCACTACATCTGGGAGTGGTGCGATCACGGCATTCTGGATCAGGACGAGCAGGGGCGCCCGGTCTACAAGTACGGCGGCGACTACGGCGACTACCCCAACAACTACAACTTCTGCATGGATGGCCTCATCTATCCGGATCAGACCCCGGGGCCGGGCCTGCGCGAATACAAGCAGGTGATCTGCCCGGTCAAGGTGCGGGCACTGGATCTGGCGAGTGGCCGGCTTGAGCTGGAAAACCGCTACTGGTTCTCCAATCTTGACGACATCCGCCTGGTGGTCGAGGTAAAGGCCGAAGGCGAGCTGCTGGCCAGCCAGCAAATCCGGTTGGAAGGGGTGGCCCCCGGTGCCACCACCGAGTTGCAGCTCGAACTGCCATTCCTCGATGGGCGGGAAACCTTCGTCCAGCTGCGGGTCATCAAGGCCAGTGCGACCCGCTACAGCGCGGCGGAGCATGAACTGGGTCAGTACCAGTTCCAGCTGAAAGAGTCGACTCGCCAGCTGCAGCCCTTTGCCAATCCCAACGCTACTCCGTTGGATATCGCTGATGAGCGCCTCGCGCTGACCTTGAGCGGTAGCGGCTTTGCCCTGCGCTTCTCGCGCCTCGACGGCAAGCTGGTGAGCTGGCAGCAGGATGGTATCGAGCTCATCGAGCGCTCGCCGCGCCTCACCTTCTTCAAGCCGATGATCGACAACCACAAGCAGGAGTACGAGAGCCTGTGGCACCCGAACCACCTGCAGATCATGCAGGAGCACTTCCGTGGCTTAAGCTGGCGTCAGCTGGGTGACGCGGTCGAGGTGACGGTCGAGAGTCTGATCGCGCCGCCGGTGTTCGACTTCGGCATGCGCTGCCGCTACGTCTACACCCTGAGCCCGAACGGCCAGCTGCATGTGGCGCTGTCCGGTCAGCCCTACGGCGGTTATGACGACATCATTCCCAAGATCGGCTTCGAGCTGGGTATTCGCCAGGATCTCGACCGGGTGCACTACTACGGTATGGGGCCGGGCGAGAACTATCAGGACAGCCGCCAGAGCAACTGGATCGACAGCTTCCAGAGCACAGTCGGCGAGATGTGGGAGCACTACCCCTTCCCGCAGGATAACGGCAACCGCCAGCAGGTGCGCTGGGCGACCCTGACCAACCGTCACGGCGCCGGTCTCTACGTGCGACCCGATGCCCCCATCAACCTGAGCGTCTGGCCCTACAGCTGGGAGCATATCCACGCGGCGCAGCACATCAATGAGCTGGAGCCGAGTGGTTATCTCACCCTCAATCTGGATCACAAGGTACTGGGGCTCGGCTCCAACTCCTGGGGCTCCGAGGTGCTGGACTCCTGGCGGGTGCGCTTCGAGCCGTTCAGCTTCGGCCTGACCCTGCTGCCCATCGCCCGTGGCAACCTCAATCCGGCTGCGCTGGCCGGGCTCGATCTCACCATCAACGGCGGGAGGAACCTCGCATGATCACCCTGGACAACCTGACCCTGTTCAAAAACATCTACCGGGAAGGCAAGAAGTGGGGCCGCTGCGTGGAGGCCATCAACAACCTGCCAAACCTCAAACCCGGCATCTGCCACTCCATCGGTGACTCCCTCACCTACCGCTTGCAGGAGGGGGCCAGCCCGGCCACCTCACTGTTCGAGGGGCAGCGCCGCTACTTCGACGTCCACTACTACCTGGAAGGAGCAGAGACGGTGGAGTGGGCTGCCAAGTCGGAGCTGGCGGTCGAGCAGGCTTATGACGACACCACAGACCGCGAGTGGCTGGCCGGTGAGGTGCGTGAGCGCCAGCAGGTGGGCAACGGTCAGGTGGTGATCTTCGAGAACGACGAGGCTTACCGGTTCGTCGGCGACGGGCCGGTGCGCAAGGTGATCATCAAGGTCACCGTCGAAGGCGGCTACTTCAAGAACAAATAACAAGTCGCCGGTTCTGCACTGACAAAGCCGAAAGGGCGGGGCTCACCCTACACATCATGCCCCGCCCTTTCGCTGAGATAACTACAGGTCTGGAGATGCACCATGTCTGATTCCAAACGCAATACGATAGGCAAGTTTGGTCTGCTGTCGCTCACCTTCGCGGCGGTATTCAGCTTCAACAACGTCATCAACAACAACATCGAAATCGGTCTGGCCTCGGCCCCGATGTTCTTTCTGGCCACCATTTTCTACTTCATTCCGTTCTGCCTGATCATTGCGGAGTTCGTGTCACTGAATAAGAACTCCGAAGCGGGGGTGTATGCCTGGGTGAAGAGCTCCCTCGGCGGTCGCTGGGCCTTTATCTCCGCCTACACCTACTGGTTCGTGAACCTCTTCTTCTTCACCTCGCTGCTGCCGCGGGTCATCGCCTACGCCTCCTATGCCTTCCTCGGCTACGAGTACATTCTCACCCCGGTGGCGACCACGGCGTTGAGCATGGTGCTGTTCGCCTTTGCCACCTATGTCTCCACCAACGGCGCCAAGATGCTCGGCCCCATCACCTCGGTGACCTCGTCCCTGATGCTGCTGCTGACCCTCTCCTACATTCTGCTGGCGGGTGCGGCACTGGTGGGCGGCGTGCAACCGGCTGACCCCATCACGGTCGAGGCCATGGTCCCCGATTTCAGCTGGGCCTTCCTCGGCATCACTACCTGGATCTTTATGGCGGCTGGTGGCGCCGAGTCGGTGGCGGTCTACGTCAATGACGTGAAAGGCGGCTCCAAATCCTTCGTCAAGGTGATCATCATCGCCGGGATCTTTATCGGGGTGCTCTACTCCATCGCATCGCTGTTGATCAACGTGTTCGTCCACAGCGACACCCTGAAATACACCGGCGGCTCGGTGCAGGTGTTCGAGGGGCTGGCGGCTTACTTCGGCCTGCCGGAGATCCTGATGAACCGCTTCGTGGGTCTGGTCTCCTTCACCGCCATGTTCGGCTCCCTGCTGATGTGGACCGCGACCCCGGTGAAGATCTTCTTCTCCGAGATCCCGGCCGGCATCTTCGGCAAGAAAACCGTCGAGCTGAACGAGAACGGCGTGCCCGCCCGTGCAGCCTGGATCCAGTACCTCATCGTGCTGCCGCTGATGGTGATCCCGACCCTGGGCTCCAACACAGCGCAGGATCTGATGAACACCGTCATCAACATGACCGCTGCCGCTTCCATGCTGCCGCCGCTGTTCATCATGCTGGCCTACCTCAATCTGCGCCTGAAGCTCGACCACCTGCCACGGGAGTTCAAGATGGGGTCGCGCACCACCGGCATCGCCGTGGTGTCGGTGCTGATCGCCATCTTCTCGGTGGGCTTCCTCGCCTCCACCTTCCCGACCGGCGCCGACATCATGACCATCGTCTTCTACAACGTCGGCGGGATCGTGATTTTCCTCGGCTTCGCCTGGTGGAAATACAACCGATACGAGGCCTCCCTCAGCGCCGAGGCGCGCGCGAAAGAGGCCGAGCCAGCGGCGCAGGTCGTCATCCAGCCGTCATGACCCCATCAAACCGGGTGGCCGTTGGCCACCCGCAAACCGTTGAACCAGAAAAGGAAAAGTGCATGAGCGAGACGATCGAGTTTGCCGAATTCAAACGGGTCGAGATGAAGGTGGGCAAGGTGCTGGAGGTGGTGCGTCACCCCGGTGCCGACAAACTCTACATCGTCCAGATCGACGTGGGTGGCGAGCGGCCGCTGCAGACCGTCACCAGTCTGGTGCCTTACTACAGCGAAGAGGAGCTGATGGGCAGCGAGGTGGTGGTACTGACCAACTTGAAACCCACCAGGATGCGCGGCGAGCGCTCCGAGTGCATGTTGCTCTGCGCCGAGACCCCGGACGAGCGCCAGAGCGTGCTGTTGCAGCCGCGGGTGCCGATGGCGCCGGGCACCCCGATCGTCTGAACGGGATTGCGAGCCGGTGCGGGAGACGGCACCGGTTCACCAACGAGGTCGTCCACGCGGGCCGATCATAACAAGAGAGTAACGCGCGGGGCCGACAGACCCTTGCCGAACACATCACAGAGTCACAGCGTTACCCGCAAGGAGCGCAAGTCCACTGGAGGACACCATGTCTGAATCCGTACGCGGCACCATAGGCAAGTTTGCCCTGTTGTCGATGACCTTTGCCGCCGTGTTCAACGTGCGCAACATCGTCAACAACAACATCGAGCTGGGGCTCAGCTCCGCCCCCATCTTCCTGCTGGCGACCATCGTCTACTTCATCCCGTTCGTCTTCATCATCGCCGAGTTCGTCTCGGCCAATAAAAACTCCGAGTCGGGGATGTACGACTGGCTGAAAAAGCCGCTCGGCACCCGGATGGCCTATCTGGGCTCGTTTCTCTACTGGTTCGTGAATCTGTTCTGGTTCGTCTCCCTGCTGCCCAACGTCATCGCCTACGCCTCCTACGCCATGCTGGGCTATGAGTACAGCTTCTCGCCCATGGTCACCTCGGTCATCTCCATCGTGCTGTTTGCGGCGGCGACCCACATCTCCACCAAGGGGGCGAGCTGGCTCGGCAAGATTGCCGAGATCGTGGCCTACGGGGTATTTGCCCTGTTCGCCATCTATGTGCTGGGCGCCCTGATGGCTCTGAGTGGCGATCATGTGCCGGCCCAGCCCATCACCCTGGCGGCGATGACACCCACCGTCAACTGGGCGACGCTGGGCATCATGTGCTGGATCTTCCAGGCGGCGGGCGGTGCCGAGACGGCGGCGGCCTACCTCAATGACGTGAAGGGGGGTCAGAAGTCCTTCATCAAGGTGATCATCAGCGCCGGTATCGTCATCGGTGCCATGTATGCCCTCGGTTCCCTGCTGGTGAACGTGTTCGTGCCGCGCGAGAGCCTCACCTACGCCGGCGGCATGGTGGAGATCTTCACCGGCATGGCCCAGTACTTCCAGCTGTCGGAAGCGCTGGTGGGCCGCTTCGTCGGCGTGGTGCTGTTTATCGCCATGTTCGGCTCCATGATGATGTGGACCTCGGCGCCGGTGAAGATCCACTTCTCCGAGATCCCGCAGGGGGTTTACGGCGAGAAGACCACCCAGCTCAACGAGCACGGCGTGCCGGTGCGTGCCGCCTGGTGGCAGTTTGTCTTCGTGTTCGCGATGCTGGTGGTCAACGGCTTCGGCTCCGAGTCGGTGCAGCAGATGATGAACACCGCCATCAACCTCACCGCCGGTACCGCCATGTTGCCGCCGATCTTCATCATGGTGGCCTACTTCGTGTTCCGCTGGAAACATGACGACACCCCCCGCGAGTTCCGCATGGGGTCGCGCACCTTCGGGATGGGGGTGGTGTCGGTGCTGATCGCCATCTTCGTGGTGAGCATGAGCGCCTCCGCCTTCCCGAGCGGGGTGGATCTGGTGCGCGCCTTCTTCATCAATGTCTTCATGACCGCGGTCTTCTCGGCGCTGGCCTACTGGTGGATCTCCCGCTTCGAGAAGCGTCAGGCCCGCAAGTCAGGTGGCAACGAGAAGAAAGCGGGCAGCGACACCCTGGCCAGCCAGCGCTGATCGGCATGTGGCAAACAGGAGGCGGGCGACCAGGGTCGCCCGTTTTTGTTGGCCGGATCCGGGGCCGGAGGGGCAAAATCGTTTAGTTTTGCTGTGAGAATGCGCGTTATCGTTTAACAAAATGAAACAAATGAGGCTGCCGCTCAACTTTGCACCACAGGGTGTTCGGGGTAAGCTTGTCCCTTCGTATCCGGGGTCGTCGCCTGATGACGCCTTCCCCGTGCCCTGTCGTCCCCATCCCGTGCGGGACGCGCTTTCTCTGGAGACTCTCCGTGCGTCTGGATCCTTTTACCTCTGTGCTGATTGCCGTGGTGGCCCTGGCCTCCTTCTTCCCCTGCGAGGGGCAGGTGGCCGTCTGGTTCGGTCTGCTGACCAAGCTGGCGGTGGCGCTGCTCTTCTTCATGCACGGTGCCAAGCTGTCGCGCCAGAACCTGATGGCGGGCCTCGGCCACTGGCGGCTGCACCTGGTGGTGATGGCGAGCACCTTCCTGCTCTTCCCGCTGTTGGGGCTCTTGCTCACGCCGCTGGTGCCCCAGTGGCTGAGCCCGGCCATCTATCTCGGTTTCTTGTATCTGTGCGCCCTGCCCGCCACCGTGCAGTCGGCCATCGCCTTCACCTCCATGGCGGGCGGCAATGTGTCGGCGGCGGTGTGCAGCGCCTCGGCCTCCAGCATCCTCGGCATCTTCCTCTCGCCGGTGCTGGTGGGGCTGATGATCAATGTGCAGGGGGAGGGGGTCGATACCTGGCACTCCATTCAGGCCATCATGGTGCAGCTGATGCTGCCCTTCGTGGTGGGGCACCTGTCACGCCCCCTCATCGGTGGCTGGGTTGACAGCCACCGGCCACTCATCGGCAAGCTGGATCAGAGCTCCATCCTGCTGGTGGTCTATGTGGCCTTCAGCGAGGCGGTGGTGCAGGGGATCTGGCACCAGGTCGGCTGGTACGATCTCGCCAGCATCGTGCTGCTGAGCTGCGTGCTGCTGGCGCTGGTGCTGGGGTGGAACGTCTGGATCAGCCGTCGCCTCGGCTTCAACAGGGCGGACGAGATCACCATCGTCTTCTGCGGCTCCAAGAAGAGCCTGGCCAACGGGGTGCCCATGGCCAACGTCATGTTCCCCGCCGCCAGCGTCGGTGTCATGGTGCTGCCCCTGATGATCTTCCACCAGATCCAGCTGATGGTGTGCGCCGTGCTGGCCCGCCGCTACCGCGAGCAGGAGGCCCTGCCCCAGGTACAGGAGGGGTAAGCGGTCCGGATAAAGAAGAGGGAGGCCATGGGCCTCCCTCTTTCGTTTGCCGCGTCGTCAGCGTTTGCGCCAGACGGTGAGCTGGGCCACCGTGTGCTGGTACTTGCGGGCGGTCTCGCGGATGACGAAGGGGACGTCCCTTGGGGGCATGTGCTCCTCGAACTCCTCCGCCAGCAGCCGTTGCAGCGCCTGATAGGTGCCGAGGGCCTCGCCGTTTTCCCGGATGCCGCCGAGCCAGTTGGCCTTGGGGGTGTAGTCGGTCAGCCAGGTGTAGGGGCTGGTGAGCACCAGCAGGCCGCCGCTGCGAAGGCGCGGAGCAATGTCCCGCAGGAAGCGGGCGGGCTCCCGCAGCCGGTCGATGAGGTTGGAGGCGAGCACCAGGTCGTAGTCGCCGTACCTGGGCTTGAGGTTGCAGGCATCCCCCTGGCTGAAGTGGACCCGCTCGCTCTGCTCGCGACCGAGCTCGTGGCGGGAGAGGCGCGCCTCGCAATATTCCACCAGATCCCCTTCCACCGGCACCGCATAGCGGAAACTGTCCTGTCTTGCCAGGGTCAGGGCCACGTCGATGAAGCGGGCCGAGTAGTCCACCCCGTCCACGTGGGCGAAGCGGCGAGCCAGTTCGAAGCTGGCGCGGCCGGTGGCGCAGCCGATGTCGAGCGCCCGCTCATGGCGGCCGCACAGCTCGCTGGCAAGACCGGCCAGAGCCTCGGCGTAGTTGGCGACCCCGAAGTGGCTCGGGCCGTACTGGAAGTCGAGGTACTGAGCGACCAGGGTGTCGGTTTCATAAGGATTCACGATGACGGGCTCCTGATGGCGTGAGACCAGGTAGCGGAAGCCCGCGTGCTGGAAGAAGTGGCGACGGAAGGCGTAGCGGGAGGATTTGAGTGCCTCGTTGCCGGTGCTGATCCAGCTCCCGCCCTTGATGAGGGTGTGCTTGCCGTCGAAGGTGGGGGTGGAGAAGTCGTCGTAGAGGGGATGCACCTTGAACCCCTCGAAGCCGTCGATGGCGGTGCTGGTCCACTGCCAGACGTTGCCCACCAGATCGAAGAAGCTGCCCTGGGGGCAGGCATCCACCGGGCAGGAGGAGGCGAAGCGGGCCAGGTTGATGTTGCCGGGGGCCTCCATCCAGTCGGGCTGATCGCCGGCCAGTTGCTCCCGCAGCAGCATCCACTCCCCCTCGCTCGGTAGCTGGACGGGCAGGCCGGTCTGATCCGCCTTCCAGCGGCAGAAGGCGGCGGCCTCCAGCTGGTTCACCTCCACCGGCCAGTCCCAGGGCATGGGGACCTGCTCGGTCATCAGCCGCAGTTGCAACTGCTCGGGTTCATTGGGATCGCCGACCCAGAAGGTGGGCATGCGGGCGTTGGCATACTGGCGCCAGCCCCGGCCCTCGTCGTCCCACCAGGCGGGCGCTTCATATCCGCCCGCCTGCACGAAGGCCAGGTACTCGGCGTTGCTCACCAGCATACGGCTGGCCTGGAAGGGGGCCAGCTCGATGTGGCGCTCGCCGTATTCGTTGTCCCAGCCGTAGGTGGCATCCTGCTTGCCGAGTCGCACCTGGCCGCCGGCCACCGGCAGCAGGGTGTTGACGGGGACGGCGGCGAGATCGTGGCGCGCCTCGGGGCAGACCGGCCACTGGGGCTGGCTGCGCACCCAGGCCAGGGGCAGCTGGCGGATCAGCACACTGGAGGTCTCGAGGTGAATGCGCTCGTGCTCTATGCCCATCAGGATGACCCAGGCTGGGCTTTGCCAATGGATGGGCAGCTCAATCGGCATTCGCTCGATGAAATCACACACCAGGGCGCGCACCCGGCCGCGGTAGGCGCGCAGTTCGGCCACCGTGGGCCAGTCGTAGTGGGTTTCGTCCAGATCGTCCCAGCTCATCTCGTCCACCCCGATGGCGACCAGGGCCTCGATGCGGGGGTCGATGCGACCCTCGATGAGACGGGCCGCCAGCAGCTTGTTGACGAAGAAGGCGGCGGTATGGCCGTAGTAGAAGATGAGCGGGTGGCGCAGGGGGATCGCCTTGTTGAACCAGGCCCGCTCGTCGGCCAGGCAGTCGAACAGCGAGTCGTAGAGATCGAAGGTCTGGCAGAAGTAGGCGAGGAGATCGCGGCGCTTGTGGTCGGGATCGTCGCCGGTCAGCAGCGGGGTGCGGGTGGGGGCAGGCAGGCCCGGATGGACGAATGGGTGGCTGGCTTGGGTCACGCTCTGACTCCTTGTTGATTCTGGCGGGTGAAGCAGCGATGGAGTGCTCTATACGCACCAGGTATCACTATTGGCTCAACGAACCGGGGCGGCAACCAAAAAAATGGGTCAACACCCCCCTTCGGGTGTGGTCAGATTGACCAGATTGTGGTCTGAATGACTCTTTGTTATGGACCCTTCGAGCCTCGAAATATTGAAATGGATAGATAAATCATAATGTTAGCCATATGGCACAGGGTTTGCTGATTGCCACTCACCTGCCGCGCCGTGCGGCAAAGAGGAAGCGAGGAGTAGCGGGATGAAATGGATGCTGGGAGTGGTGCTGGCCCTGGGACTGACCGGATGCAGCTGGCAGGATGACGTCAAGGTGCGCGGGGAGGGGGCCGTGGTGGAGCAGCAGCATCCCCTGGGGCATGAGGTGACCCGGGTGCTGGCGGGCGTACCCGCCAACCTGTACCTGGTGGCGGGAGAGAGCCATACCCTCAGGGTCAAGGGGGAGGCCAACCTGCTGCCCTATCTGGTGCTCACCGAGCAGGGGGAGAAGCTGGAGATCGAGGTCAAGGATGGCTACCGGCTCGACCCCACCCAGCCGCTGGAGATCACCATCACCCTGCCGACGCTGCACGAGTTGGCACTGGCGGGAGTTGGCAACGGCTCCTTGCGCGACTTCAAGGGGGATGATCTGGTGCTCTCCCTGGCGGGCACGGGGGACATCGTCGCCAGCGGGCTGACGCTGGATCGGCTGGAGGGCAACATCGCCGGGCTGGGCAACCTGGATCTGGGGCAGGGCTCCGCCCGGGTGATGGCGCTGAACATCGCCGGCGCCGGTGGCGTCAAGGGGGCCGGGCTCACCAGCGAGGAGGTCGAGGTGAGCATCGCCGGCAGTGGCGAGGTCGAGGTGCGGGCCCGGTCGCGGCTCAAGATAGAGATCGCCGGTGCCGGTGCGGTCAACTACTGGGGCAGCCCAGCGCTGACCAGCGAGATCGCGGGCTCGGGTCAGGTGAGCCGGTTGGGGAGCTGATCCCATCACCGCAACAATGAAAAAGGCCCCTCGGGGCCTTTTTTGCAGGATGCGACATCGTGGGACGACACCTCACTCGAGGGGGAGTGCGAGGCCCAGATCGGCGTTCAGGCGCATCAGCAGCCACTGCATGCCGGCGAGGTGCTGGTGGTCATGGCTGACGAGCAGGCGCACCAGACCGTCCAGGGTCACCTCCCCATAGCCGCCATAGCGGGCGCGGCGCTGCCAGGCGTCGGACGGTACCGTCTTCAGCCATTCGACGGTCTGCAGGCGGGCGGTGCGAAAGCGGTCGAGCTGCGTGGCGGTATCCTGCCGGGGGTAATCATGGTCCAGCGCCAGCTGATAGCCATCGAGGGAGGCGAGCTCCGGCAGGCTTTCCGCCAGGGTGAGACGAAACCGCACCTGATAGCCCAGCACCTCGATGTCCAGCAGGTGGCAGAGGTGCCCCCTGGCACTGAAACGCTCGGAGGGGATCCCGGCCCAGTTGGCGGGTTCCCAGTCCAGACGGTCGGTGGGGACCTGTGCCAGCAGCCGCTCGAACTGGTCCGGCATGGCCAGCAATGTGGTGAAGAGAGGCATCCTTGTCTCCTGTTTCCGGGTGAATGGCCGCCCGCTGACGGGGGGCGGCCACGAGCGGGTCAGCCTCAGGCCGGTTCGCCCAGGTGGTTGGCGTGAAAGCGCAGGTGCGCCTCGATGAAGCTCGCCACGAAGTAATAGCTGTGGTCGTAGCCGGCATGGCGGTTGAGCGTCAGGGGCCACGCCCGGGTGGCGGCCACTTCGGCCAGGGTGTCGATGCCGAGCTGCTCCGCCAGGAAGGGGTCGTCCAGCCCCACGTCCACCAGGGTCGGCAGGGGCGGGCTGTCGTGGTGGCGCAGCAGCTGGCAGGTATCCCACTCCTGCCACAGCAGGGGGTTGTTGCCGAGGTAGGCGCCGAGGGCCTTCTGGCCCCAGGGGCAGCGGCTCGGGTGGCTGATGGGGCTGAAGGCCGACACCGAGCGGTAGCGACCCGGCTCGCGCAGGGCGGCGATGAGGGCGCCGTGGCCTCCCATGGAGTGGCCGCTGATGGCGCGCTTCGTCGAGACCGGGAAGTGGGTCTCGATGAGCTCGGGCAGCTCCCGGGTGACGTAATCGTACATCTGGTAGTGATCCCGCCAGGGGGTCTGGGTGGCGTTGACGTAGAAACCCGCCCCCATGCCGAGGTCATAGCCGGGATCGTCCGCCACCCCTTCACCGCGGGGGCTGGTGTCCGGCGCCACCAGAGCGATGCCGAGCTCGGCGGCGATGCGCTGGGCCCCGGCTTTTTGCATGAAGTTCTCGTCGGTGCAGGTGAGACCGGAGAGCCAGTAGAGCACCGGCACTTTCTGGCCGGTGAGGGCCTGGGGCGGCAGGTAGATGGCGAAGCGCATCTCGCACCCCAGCACATTGGAGCGGTGGCGATACTGCTTGTGCCAGCCGCCGAAGCTCTTGTTGCTGCTGATGATGTCCAGATTCATGTAAGGACTCCTTGCCCCGCCCATGCATCGATGGGCGGGGCGCTCATGGGATCAGTAGTGGATGACGGTGCGGATGCTCTTGCCTTCGTGCATCAGATCGAACGCCTCGTTGATCTGCTCGAGGGGCATGGTGTGGGTGATGAAGTCGTCCAGCTTGAACTCACCCTGCATGTAGCGCTGTACGTAGCTCGGCAGCTCGCTGCGACCGCGCACGCCCCCGAAGGCGCTGCCGCGCCACACCCGGCCGGTGACCAGCTGGAACGGACGGGTGCTGATCTCCTGGCCCGCACCGGCCACGCCGATGATGACGGATTCGCCCCATCCCTTGTGGCAGCACTCCAGTGCCGCGCGCATCACCTTGACGTTGCCGATGCACTCGAAGGAGAAGTCGACGCCGCCGTCGGTCATCTCGACGATCACCTCCTGGATGGGCTTGTCGAACGTGTTCGGGTTGATGCAGTCGGTGGCGCCCAGCTTGCGGGCCAGTTCGAACTTGCTCTCGTTGATGTCGATGGCGATGATGCGGCCGGCCTTGGCCAGGCGCGCGCCTATGATGGCGGAGAGGCCGATGCCCCCCAGCCCGAAGATGGCGACGCTCTCACCCTCTTTCACCTTGGCGGTGTTCATCACGGCGCCGATGCCGGTGGTGACGCCGCAGCCCAGCAGGCAGACCTCTTCCAGCGGGGCGGCCGGATCCACCTTGGCGATGGAGATCTCGGGCAGTACAGTGTATTCGCTGAAGGTAGAGGTGCCCATGTAGTGGTAGATGGGCTGGCCGTCCTTGGAGAAGCGGGTGGTGCCGTCCGGCATCAGCCCCTTGCCCTGGGTGGCGCGGATCTTCTGGCACAGGTTGGTCTTGCCGGATTTGCAGAACTTGCACTCGCCGCACTCGGGGGTGTAGAGCGGGATCACGTGATCGCCGACCTTGACGCTGGTGACGCCCTCGCCGACGGACTCGACGATACCGCCCCCTTCATGGCCCAGGATGCAGGGGAAGACCCCTTCCGGATCTTCACCGGAGAGGGTGAAGGCATCGGTGTGGCAGACGCCGGTCGCGACGATACGCACCCGCACCTCGCCGGCCTGGGGCGGCATGACCTCGACCTCTTCGATGGAGAGGGGCTGACCCGGTCCCCAGGCGATGGCGGCTTTACACTTGATGCTCTGAACCTGTGCCATGAATGACGTCCTCGTAGTGGTTGGATGAACGGAAATGAGTTCGGAGATCCAGTGTAGTTTCCCGCCGATTTGGTGATAATAACGCTAAGTATCAAATCACTTTTACACACAGGTAATAATGTTCGGCTGGGAAGGGGTCTGTGAATTTGTCAGCGTGGCGGAGCAGGGGGGCTTTACCCCGGCCGCGCGCAAGCTCGGGGTGTCGGTGGCCCAGGTGAGCCGCCAGGTGGCGCAGCTCGAAGACAGGCTGCAGGCCAAGCTGCTGCTGCGCACCACCCGTCAGGTGCGTCTCACCGAACTCGGGGAGATCTATTTTCGCCACTGCCGCCAGTTGCTGGACAACCTCTACGAGGCGGAGCTGGCGGTGGGACGCCATCAGGCGGTGCCCCAGGGCTCCTTGCGCATCACGGCCCCGGTCTCCTACGGCGAGAGCCGCATCGCCCCCCTGGTGAACGACTTCATGGTGCGCTTCCCCCAGCTGGAGGTGACCCTCAACCTCACCAACCAGTTGCTGGATCTGGTGCACGAGGGGTTCGATCTGGCGATCCGCCTCGGCCACCTCAAGGATTCGACCCTGGTGGCCCGCAAGCTGGCGCAGCGGGTACCCTATGTGTGCGCCTCCCCCGCCTACACCGCCCGCCACGGCATGCCCAACAGTCTCTCGGAGCTGGCCCGTCACACCTGCCTGGTGGGCAACGGGGACGAGTGGCACTTCACCCTGAACGGTAAACCCCACAGCGTGCGGGTACGCGGTCTGCTTCAGTGCAACAGCGGCCACGCCCTGCTGGATGCGGCCATCAAGGGGATCGGCATCATCCAGCTGCCGGACTACTACGTGAGCGACCACCTCGCCCGGGGGGAGCTCATCGAGCTGCTGCCGGAGCTGCGGGCCCCCGAGGAGGGGATCTGGGCCCTCTATCCCCACAACCGCCACCTCTCCCCCAAGGTGCGGCTGCTGGTGGACTATCTGGCCGAGCGCCTCAGTGATCCCCACCAACCCGCCCTGGTTCGGCCCATCGGTTGAGCCGTCGCCCGAAAAAGAAAAGGCCCGCATGTGCGGGCCTTTTGCATGGCATGAAGGGCGGGGCTATTCCCGCTCCTTGACGTAGGGGGTGCCGAGGGCCTTGGGGGCCACCGCCTTGCCGATGAAACCGGCCAGCAGGAAGACCGTCAGGATGTAGGGCAGCGCCTCGATGGCCTGTACCGGGATCGGGAAGTCGCCGATGCTGACCCCCTGCAACCGGATGGCGACGGCGTCGAGGAAGCCGAACAGCAGACAGGCCGCCATGGCGTTCCAGGGGCGCCACTTGCCGAACACCAGGGCCGCCAGCGCCATGAAGCCCTTGCCCGCGCTCATGTTGGGGATGAACTGGGCGGTCTGGGCCACCGCCAGATAGGTGCCCCCGATCCCCGCCAGCAGGCCGCCGATGATGAGGGCGGTGTAGCGCATGCGCACCACGGAGATACCGGCGGTATCCACCGCCGCCGGTGCCTCGCCCACCGCCCGCAGCCTCAGGCCGAAGCGGGTGCGGAACAGCACCCACCAAGCCAGGGGCACGGCGGCGAAGGCCACGTACTCCAGCAGGGAGTGACCGCTCAAGAGCTCGCTGTAGAGCTGGCCGATGACGGGCACGTCATAGAGCTCCTTGGCATAGGGCAGGTCGATGGGGGCAAAGCGCGCCGCGCCGGAGAGCGCCGGGGTCTGGCCCCCCTGATCGAACCAGTAGCGCCCCAGGGTCACGGTGAGACCGGCCGCCAGGATGTTGATGGCCATGCCGCTCACCACCTGATCACCCCGGTGGGTGATGGTGGCGAAGCCGTGCAGCAGGGCGAACAGGATGGAGATCCCCACTCCGACCCCCAGCCCAATCCAGGCGGAACCGGTGACGGCGGCCGCCGCCGCACTGGCGAAGGCGGAGGCCAGCAGCTTGCCCTCCAGGGCGATGTTGACCACCCCGGAGCGTTCACAAAACATCCCGGCCATAGCGGCAAGAATGAGCGGCGGCGCGGTACGTATGGTGGCGTCCAGCATCAGGATCAGCATTTCGAACATGATCAGGCTCCTTTCACTTGGGCGGCCGGGCGGTTGGCGAAGGCCAGGTAGGCCTGCTCGATGCGCGGGCGCAGCATGTGCTCCAGGGCGCCGCAGAACAGGATCACCAGACCCTGCAGCACCACGACGATGTTGCGGTCCACCCCGAACTCGAAGCTGAGCTCGGCGCCGCCCTGGTAGAGGAAGCCGAACAGCAGGCTGGCGATGATGACGCCGACCGGGTGGTTGCGGCCCATCAGGGCCACCGCGATGCCGGTGAAGCCGAAGCCTTCCACGAAGTTGAGCTTGATCTGGTGCAGCTCACCCTGCAGCACGTTGAGGGCGAAGAAGCCCGCCAGCATGCCGGAGATCACCATGGCCAGGATCACCACCTTGGGATAGGAGATGCCCGCGTAGGCGGAGGCACTCTGGCTGGCGCCCACGGAGCGGATCTCGTAGCCCCAGCGGGTATGCCAGATGAAGACCCAGACCAGGGCCGCACAGATCAGCGCCCAGAAGAAGCTGATGTTCAGCGGGCTGTTCGGCACCGTCACGCCGACCGCCGCCAGCAGCTCGCTCATCTTCGGCAGCCAGCTCGCCATGGCGAACACCTTGCTCTCGGTGGCCATGGATCCTGGCGGCTTGAAGACGTCGACCAAGAGGTAGGCCATCAGGGAGGCGGCGATGAAGTTGAACATGATGGTGGTGATGACGATGTGGCTGCCCCGCTTGGCTTGCAGCCAGGCCGGGATGAAGGCCCAGGCCGCGCCGAACAGGCCGCCGGCGATGATGGCGAGCGGCAGCAAGAGGGCGAACGGCAGCACGTCCCCGAGCAGCAGACAGACCAGACCGACCCCGAGGCCGCCGATATAGGCCTGGCCCTCACCGCCGATGTTGAACAGGCCGGCGTGGAAGGCCACCGCCACCGCCAGACCGGTGAAGATGAAACCGGTGGCGTAATAGAGGGTGAAGCCTATCCCCTCGCCGGTGCCGAAGGCGCCGTACCACATGATTTCGGCTGCCTCGATGGGGCTGATGTCGAGGTAATAGAACAGGATGGCCGACACCAGGAAGGCCAGCAGGATATTGACTGCGGGCAGCACGCCCACGGATATCCAGGCAGGAACACGTGCTTGGCTCATGAATGGGCCTCCTTGATATCGT
Organism: Aeromonas sp. s6; assembly: GCF_040907815.1. NCBI lineage: Bacteria > Pseudomonadati > Pseudomonadota > Gammaproteobacteria > Aeromonadales > Aeromonadaceae > Aeromonas > Aeromonas sp. s6. The sequence continues at coordinate 9,004 of NZ_JBFOCN010000111.1, read as the reverse complement.
CGGGGACTGGTGTGGTGACCATCATCAGGCCGAATCCGTTACAAGTGGTTGTGACCTTCATGATGTGGCTCCTTGTGATTGGCTTGCCGCCACGTCGTCAGGAACTATGTTCGCCATCATCAGGCCGATGGTGCGTTCATCCGCCCTGGCGCCGTCCAGCTCGCCGACGATGCGGCCATCGGCGATGACCAGAATGCGGTCGGAGAGGCTCATGATCTCGTCCAGCTCCACCGATACCAGCAGCACCGCCTTGCCCTTGTCGCGCATGGCGATGATCTGCTGGTGGATGTACTCGATGGCGCCGATGTCGACGCCCCGGGTCGGCTGGCCGACCAGCAGCACATCCGGGTCCTGCTCCACTTCCCGGGCGATCACCAGCTTCTGCTGGTTGCCGCCGGAGAAGTTGGCGGTCTTGTGCTCCGGGCTCGGCGGGCGCACGTCCCACTTGTCCATCTTGGCCTGGCAATCCTGGCGGATCGCCTCCTTGTCCTGCAGCCAGCCCTTGTTGTACTGGGCACGGCGGTGATAACCGAGGATGAAGGCCTCTTTCGCCTCGAAGCGGTTGATGAGCCCCATCTTGTGCCTGTCTTCCGGGATGTGGCCGAGGCCGAAGTTGCGCACCTGCTCCGGGTCGGCCGGGTGGCTCTGGCTCACCTCGTGGCGCTGCGCCCCGGCGATGGTGAAGCCGCCCTTGCTGGGCTTGAGGATGCCGCCGAGCATGCTGAGCAGCTCGGACTGGCCGTTGCCGGAGACCCCGGCGATGCCGACCACTTCCCCCGCCCGCACCTCGAAGCTGACGGATTTGACCCGTTCCACCCCGGCGTCATCGACGTAAGAGAGGCCCTCGACCTTGAGCTTGGCCTCGCCCGGCTGGGCGGTGCCCTTGTCGACCTTGAGGCGCACCTTGCGGCCCACCATCAGCTCGGCGAGCTGCTCCTTGTCGGTGTCTTTGGTGGCGACATGGGCCACCATCTCCCCTCGGCGCATGATGGAGACCTGATCCGTGATGGCCAGGATCTCCCGCAGCTTGTGGGTGATGAGGATGACGGTCGCCCCCTGATCTCGCAGCTTTTTCAGCACCTCGAACAGGTGATCCGCCTCTTGCGGGGTCAGTACCCCGGTGGGCTCGTCGAGGATCAGGATGCGGGCACCGCGATAGAGCGCCTTGAGGATCTCGACCCGCTGTTGCAGGCCCACCGGCAGATCCTCGACCTTCTCGTGCAGCGGCACCTCGAGACCATAGTCCCGTGCCAGCTCGCCCAGCAGCTTCTCGGCGGCCGCCAGGCTCTTGCCCAGGCGCCAGCCGTTCTCGGCCCCCAGGATGACGTTTTCCAATACGGTAAAGTTGTTCACCAGCATGAAGTGCTGGTGCACCATGCCCACCCCGGCGGCAATCGCATCTTGGGAGCCATGGGGTTTGAACGGATTCCCGTCGATCAGCATCTCGCCTTTGTCGGCGTGGTAGAAACCGTAAATGATGCTCATCAGGGTCGATTTGCCGGCGCCATTTTCGCCGACGATGCCGTGAATACTGCCTTTACGAACCTGAAGGTCGATCTGCTTGTTGGCGTACACGTCGCCGAACCGCTTATCGATACCCCTTAATTCGATGGCATAGCGATCTGTCTGGTCCATGATGCAGTCCTTGCGGGTCATGAAGTAGAGACTAAAAACCGGCCCGTGCGGGCCGGTCTGGATTGAGAGTCGTAGCAGAGACTCGGTACTTGCAGTATCAGTACTTACAGGAGTTGTCGCTCATGTAGTCGTGCACCTTGATCTTGCCGGCGATGATGTCGGCCTTGATGCTCTCGACCTTGGCTTTCATTTCCGGGGTGATCAGCTTGGCGTTGTTCTCGTCCAGCGCCCAGTCAACCCCGCCTTCGGCCAGACCCAGGGACTGGATGCCCGGCTTCCAGCTGCCCTTGGCGGCGTCATCCCAGCTCTTGTACGCGGCCAGACCCACGGACTTGACCATGGAGGTCAGCATGGTGCCCGGTTGCAGGTGGTTCTGGTTGGAATCCACACCGATGGCCAGCTTGCCTTCGTCCTTGGCAGCCTGATAGACACCGATACCGGTGCCACCGGCGGCGGCATAGACCACATCGGCGCCCTTGGCGAACTGGGACTTGGCGAGTTCAGCACCCTTGGCCGGGTCGGCGAAGGCTGCCGGGGTGGAGCCGGTCATGTTCTGATAGACGTCGATCTTCGGATTGATGTACTTGGCGCCTTGCTCATAGCCGCACTGGAACTTGCGGATCAGCGGGATGTCCATGCCGCCCACGAAGCCGACCTTGCCGGTCTTGGAGGCGATGGCGGCCAGGGCACCCACCAGGAAGGAACCTTCATGCTCCTTGAAGATGAGGGACTGGACGTTCGGCTTCTCGACCACCATGTCGATGATGGTGAACTGGGTGTTCGGGAACTCGGTGGCAACCTTCTCTACTGCGGAACCCATGTTGAAGCCGACGGCGACGATGGGGCCGTTGCCACGGCTGGCCAGACGACGCAGGCCCTGCTCGCGCTGGGCTTCGTTCTGGGGTTCGAACTCCTTGACCTTGACGCCTTTGTCCTTGTTGTAGACTTCGACGCCGTTGCGGAACACGGCTTCGTTGAAGGACTTGTCGAATTTGCCTGCGGTGTCATAGATGACGGCGGGCTCGGAGGCTGCCTGGGCGGACAGGGCAGCGAGGGTGAGGGCGGCCACGGTGGCCAGCTTGAGCACTTTAGTCACGATCGTATCCTTGATTGTTATGTGAGGGTCCACAACCTGTCTTGGCAGGTCATAAAGCACGCTGGCTAACTGTAAGTGAGCCAGCCCGTTGGTCAAGGGGATCATAGAGGAAAAACGTTTGCGTTAACGGTTTGAAATATAAGCAAATTGCCTTATAAGTGTTTGCTTTATGGTGTTTTTGCAGAATTAAATTCCGGGATTAATAGGGCTCGATCGACATTTGTGTTTGGATTCATGACGTTAGGCGCAACCGTTTTCCTCCTCTGATGAAAAAACTGGCTTCCATCGGCACCAGCCCTGCGGCCTCATCGACGCCGCGTTGGCGGGCGGGTTGGCCCCCGGCTGCTCACGGCTTGGTCTCTGGCGGCTCAGGCCGTATAATCCCCGCCTGTATAAATAAACAGGAGTGGTGATGGACGTTTCAACCCTGCTCGACGGGCTCAATGACAAGCAAAGAGACGCGGTGGCGGCCCCCCGTTGCAACCTGCTGGTGCTGGCCGGTGCCGGTTCGGGCAAGACCCGGGTGCTGGTGCACCGTATCGCCTGGTTGATGCAGGTGGAACGCTGTTCACCCTTCTCCATCATCGCAGTCACCTTTACCAACAAGGCGGCGGCCGAGATGCGCGGCCGGGTCGAAAAAGTGATCGGCGACGGCGTGCGCGGCATGTGGATCGGCACCTTCCACGGCATCGCCCACCGACTGCTGCGGGCCCACCATCTGGATGCGGGGCTGCCGCAGGATTTCCAGATCCTCGACTCCGACGATCAGTACCGCCTCATTCGCCGGGTGCTCAAGGCCCTCAACCTCGATGAGAAGCACTGGGCCCCGCGCGCCGTGATGGGCTACATCAACGGCAAGAAGGACGAGGGGCTGCGCCCCGGCGATATCGACCTTTACGGCGACCCCGTCACCCGCACCTATCAGCAGATCTACAAGACCTATCAGGAGACCTGCGATCGCTCCGGGCTGGTGGACTTCGCCGAACTCCTGTTGCGCGCCCACGAGCTGTGGCTGAACAAGCCCCACATCCTCGAGCACTACCGCGACCGCTTCCAGAACATCCTGGTGGACGAGTTTCAGGATACCAACGGCATCCAGTACGCCTGGTTGCGCATGCTGGCGGGCGACACCGGCAAGGTGATGATCGTCGGCGACGATGACCAGTCCATCTACGGCTGGCGCGGCGCCAAGATCGAGAACATCCAGCGCTTCCTGACCGATTACCAGGGCGCCGAGACCATCCGCCTCGAGCAGAACTACCGCTCCACCGCCAATATCCTCAAGGCCGCCAACAGCGTCATCGCCAACAACGCCGAGCGCCTCGGCAAGGAGCTGTGGACCGAGGGGGCAGAGGGGGAGCCGATTTCCCTGTACGCCGCCTTCAACGAGGTGGACGAGGCCCGCTTCGTGGTTGGCCGCCTCAAGGATTGGAAAGAGAAGGGGGGTCTGCTCGCCGACTGCGCCATCCTCTATCGCTCCAACGCCCAGTCCCGGGTGCTGGAAGAGGCGCTGATGCAGGACGCCATGCCGTACCGCATCTACGGCGGCCTGCGCTTCTTCGAGCGCCAGGAAATCAAGGACGCCATGGCTTACCTGCGCCTTATCAACAACCGTGGCGACGACGCCAGCTTCGAGCGGGTGGTCAACACCCCGACCCGCGGCATCGGCGATCGCACCCTCGAGATCCTGCGCAATAACGCCCGGGATCAGGGCCAGAACCTCTGGCAGTCCGCCAAGACCTTGCTCAATGACAAGGTGCTGACCGGCCGTGCCGGCAACGCGGTGCGCGGCTTTGTGGATCTCATCGACGCGCTGGAGGAACAGGTCTCCCTGCTGCCCCTGCACCAGCAGGCGGATATCGCCATCCAGCACTCCGGCCTCAAGGCGATGTATCTGGCGGAAAAAGGCGAGAAATCCCAGGCGCGGGTAGAGAACCTGGACGAACTGGTCACAGCTTGCCGTCAGTACCAGCGCCCGGACGAGCTGGAGGACATGAGCGATCTCTCCGCCTTCCTCGCCCATGCGGCGCTGGAGTCCGGCGAGAATCAGGCGGACGAATACGCCGACGCGGTGCAGCTGATGACATTGCACAGCGCCAAGGGGCTGGAATATCCCCTGGTGCTGCTGGTCGGCGTCGAAGAGGGCATGTTCCCCAGCCAGCAATCCACCGAGGAGTCGGGGCGGCTGGAGGAAGAGCGCCGCCTCTGTTACGTGGGCATGACCCGCGCCATGGAGAAGCTCTACATCTGTTATGCCGAGAGCCGCCGCATCTACGGCCGCGAGATGTTCCACAAGCCGAGCCGCTTTATCCGCGAAATGCCCGCCGAGTGTCTGGAAGAGATCCGGCTGCGCACTCAGGTCAGCCGCCCCACCCAGTACGGCCGCTTTAGCCAGAACGAGGTGCAGCAGAGCTTCGACGCCAGCGGCATCAAGCTCGGCCAGCGGGTGCTGCACCCGAAATTCGGGGAAGGGATAGTGCTTAACTTCGAAGGGGTCGGCCAGCAGAGCCGGGTGCAAATCCAGTTCGACGACGTCGGCGCCAAGTGGCTGGTGACGGCTTATGCCAGATTGGAAGCGCTTTGATTTTTCCCGCTTTTTAACTGAACCAACCCGGCTTAGGCCGGGTTGGTTTTTATATCCGTTATCGCTACGGCCTTCATTGGAACGTCGTCTGAATACGTCTTGCAATTTGAATGAGCAGTATAATTGTTGTCCACAAAATTGTTTGTTCGATGACATTTAACTTTGTCAACAATAGTTATTAGGGTATAATCACATTCATTTTCTTGGATATTAATATATAAGATGAAACTTAGAGTTATAGACCTTTTTTGTGGTGCTGGCGGATTAAGTGCCGGATTTACTCTGGGTGACAAAAAAGATTTTTTTGATATTATTTTGGCTATTGATAATAACAAGGATGCGTGTGATACGTATAATTTAAATCACAAAAATAAAATCTGCATATCTGTTAATATTGAGGATTGGATAAAAGACAATGCTATTCCTATAGCAGATATCGTTATCGGTGGGCCACCATGCCAAGGGTTCAGCACTCTTAATAAGAATCGAGATGGTGATTTAAGAAGAGCACTATGGTCTCCTTACCTAGATATTGTAAAGTCATCCAATGCAAAACTATTTGTTATGGAGAACGTCCCTCGCCTTCTCAAAAGCAAAGAGTTTGATGAGATTAAAGAACATGCAAGTAAAATTGGTTTTCATCTTGTATATTGGGTGCTGAACTCAGCTGACTATGGGGTTCCACAGCTCAGAAGAAGAGCAATTATAATTGGATATAATAAAAATAATTTCTCTATTTCAGATATTCCAGAAGAACCGCCGATTCCGACTCATAGAGGCCCTACATCTGCACCAGACCTGCCTGTATGGAAAACTGTAGAATCGGCAATCGCCGACCTTTTACCTCCAAAAAGTACAGCGATGAATATTGCCCCCCCACCTTATGACTTACACTTTTGTCGCCAACCAACAGTAACCAGCTTAAAACGATACAAATTAATCCCTCCCGGAGGAAATCGCTTCGACTTAATGAGATTGGCCCCAGATTTAACTCCTGCATGTTGGCTTAATAAACCTGCAGGTGGTACAGATTTATTTGGTCGGCTATGGTGGGATCGCCCGTCAGTTACAATCAGGACTGAATTTTTTAAACCAGAAAAAGGTAGATACCTCCATCCAGACCAAGACCGGGCAATCACACATAGAGAAGCCGCTAGGTTAATGACGTTTCCCGATAATTATATTTTTGTTGGCGGAAAATCAAGTGTTGCCAAACAAATAGGTAATGCAGTGCCTGTTGAATTTGCGAAACATATTGCCTCTTATATTTATAAGATTTTTCAATCTTCAATAAAATAGAGAAAGATAAAATGTCAACCTCAAAAATAAAAAATATAAGCTCAATTCCGATTGCAAAATTTGAAAACTATATAAAGAAAATCAGGTTCCCTAACTATAAAGGTATTGAACCAAACTCAGTGTTAACATTAGATTTCCCATTTACAGTGATTGTTGGTACTAATGGTTGCGGAAAAACATCCATATTACAGGCGTTATATGGCTGCCCTCATGGAAAAAGTACTTCTGAGCATTGGTTTTCTACAACTCTAGACCCAATCATTGAGTCAACTGATGGCCCTCCTAGATTTATCTATGAATATCAACCTAAAGGTTTAACGAGAAGTATCGAAGCCATAAAAACATGGCGGAAACGAGAGGGTAATCCAGACTACTGGGAGCCAGCAAGACCAAGAATTGCTGATAACATGGAGAGATTCCCAGAGAGTCTAAATGCAAAAGAACAGCTACATGCATCCAAAGATCGCTGGAACCAAGTGAGAAAAGATGTCACATATATATCTTTTAAAGCAAAGCTGAGTGCCTTTGATAAGTACATGAACTTTGGTTTTTTAACTAAAACCAAAACAATAAAAACGAAACAAGATTTTATTCGCAGACGAACTGCCACCTTGGATAAAGCGTTTAAATCTATAGATTTAGATGTTAGTTACAACTCTAGAAAAAGCACAAGAAAATTTGAAATTGACAGTTCAACGTTAGCGATATGCTCTAAGATTTTAGGAAAAAATTACGCCAAAGCCGTTCTTATTGAACATAACTATTTTAATAACAGTGGTATATCAATTAAGTTTACGAATGGGAATGGAAATTATAGTGAGGCAGTAGCCGGGAGCGGAGAGGTCGTTATTTTCGACATCGTTCACACAATAAAAAATGCTCCACCTCAATCATTGATACTCCTTGATGAACCAGAGGTTTCACTGCATCCAGGTGCCCAACTGGAGCTGAGAAATTTTATTTTTGATGAAATAATAAAACATAAACACCAAGTTGTTATTACTACTCACTCACCATCTTTCGTTCAAGACCTACCCAGTCAAGCGATCAAGCTCATGGTACCAGCAACCAGTAGTAACCACTTCTCAATAATAAACTCTGCAACGCCAGAACAAGCATTTATAAAACTAGGTAGTTTTACGCAAGGTAAGAGAACTATCATAGTTGAAGATGTACTAGCTCAATTTTTGGTCGAAAAGGCCATAAAACAAATAGCACCAGATTTACTACAAAATACCGAAATAAAACCTTATGCTGGTGGCGGAGAAAAAATAAAGCAGGATATTATTTGCGTTCTCTGTGAAGGAGATATAAGTAACGTCTCGGTACTTCTAGATGGAGATCAAAAAATTCATAAAGATTTGATAGATCAATCGAATATCCCACAATCTCAAAACAATAGTTTAAAAAAAATTTTCTCAGAGTACGTTGGCGTTACAATAAAACTTCCACTTAATGGTGGTAACGATCCCTGCTCATCAGAAAACATTGTTACCATCAGAAAAGCCTTTGATGTATATAATAAAAACTTCTTCTTTTTCAATAGAAAAACGCCAGAAGAACTATTGCTTGAAATATTTCAAAATGATCCAGATGTATTAGCTGTAAGTGATATTAACGACCATAAAGAAAAATTCAAAAAAATTTCAATAAATGCTATTGGTGATGATAAATCATCCAACATACTACATGAACAGCGTCGTCTAATAAACAAAATATCTGGAGGCGAGGAATTATGGGTTGATTTTGTTAATGTCGTTCAACAAATAATGAGTAACTCTTAATTTGTCACTACACGTATAACTACTATTGAGCTGGCTTCTGATTCAAATATCATACAATCAAGGGAGAGGATGGAATACGGCTAATCTGCCCTCCATATGCCCTGTCTCTTGATCAGATCTTGATCCCCTGTGCCATCAAATCCTTGGCGGCAAGAAAGCCATCCAGTTTACTTTGCAGGGCTTCCCAGCCTTCCCAGAGGGCGCCCCAGCTGGCAATTCCGGTTCGCTTGCTGTCCATAAAGCCCCCCAGTCTGGCTATCGCCATGTAGGCCCACTGCAAGCTCCCGGCGCGCTCTTTGCGCTTGCGTTTTCCCTTGTCCAGATAGCCCAGTAGCTGACATTCATCCGGGGTCAGCACCGTTTCTGCGGACTGGCTTTCTACGTGCTCCGCTTCTTTTAGCAGCCCTTGTGCCCTGAGCGCTTGCGGCAGGGTGAAGCTTTCTCTGAGCTGTAACAGCCTGACTGCAACAAACGAGAGGATCGAGACCATGCGCTCCAGATTATCCGGCTCCTCCATGCGTTGCCTCTCGGCTCCTGCTCCGGTTTTCCATGCCTTATGGAACTCCTCGATCCGCCAGCGATGGGTATAAATGTCGATGACGCGCA
>NZ_JBFOCN010000110.1:0-21632 GCF_040907815.1 Aeromonas sp. s6 | reverse complement strand
GACATGACGAAACAAGGACATCCCGATAATGGCCCATAGCACCCGCTCCATGGGCATGCGCCGTCGGCGCAAGGAGACGGAGCCCGTCTCGGCCAAGCAAGCCTGCACCAGTTCAGGTGACAGCAGGTCAGACAGGGACTCAAACTTTCCGGGAGGACAGGCGTGAATGAAGTCGAGAGCTTGGTCGATACGCATAAAAAAATCCGAAACCCAACAAGGAGTTTCGGATTCTTACACAGCCTGAGGATCGGTCAATGGATCCTTAACTGATCGGCATTACGGCCAAGGCGCCGGATTTTTTTATTTCAGATGTTCGGTGATGATCAGGGGCAGGGGACGGGGGTAAAGGTCTCCTGGCCCTGGCAGCGCCAGCCCATCTCGGCCTGACGCATCTGCCACAGGTTGTTGCTGCGAAACAGGGTCAGGATGTAGAGCATGTCGCTACGCTGGCCATCAAGGGCCACCGAGAGCACCAGATCGTTGTCCAGCTGTTGAGCATGGATACGGGTGGGTACATCTTTATGGCCGACGAAGCGGCGAGCCACTTCGCGATAGTCGTTGACCCAGCCTTGCTGACTGCTGCTCGCCTGACGGATCTGCTGGTTGAACTGCTGCACCGGGGTGGATGCCAGACGCCCGAACAGGGCCTGTGCCCCCGCATGAGCCGCCACCATCATCAGCGTCAGCGTGGTAATGAGCCCAAGTTTTTGCATGAGAGAATGCATTGAGAGAGTCCGGCTTGAAACGACCCCTGTATGACAACAGAAAAGCCGGCTTGGTTCAATCTTGTCCCTGCCGGGATGGGATCTCGCCCACTCTGAGGCTTCTCAATTGCGCTGCAGCGAGAAGGTGGGCAGGGAGAGATGCCAGTAGATGGCCGCCACGCGCAGGCCGAATACCCCCAGCATGCTGATGAGCATGGCGCTGACCCTGTCTACCCCGACCTCCAGTGACAGGGTATAGAGGATGCCCCCGAGGATGCAGGCGGTGGCGTAGATCTCCTTTTGCAGCACCATGGGCACTTCCCGGGCCAGCACGTCCCGGATCATGCCGCCAGCCACCCCTGTCATGGTGCCCATGAGGACGGCAATCAGCCCGGAGGTGCCGAAATTGAGCGCCTTCTGGGCGCCGATCACGGTAAAGAGTGCGAGACCGAAGGCGTCCGCCACCGGCAGCACATACCAGGGCATGCGGCGGGGCAACTTGACCATCCACATGCCGAGGAGGGCCGTGGCGATGACCACCCAGATATAGAGGGGATCGCGCACCCAGAAGACCGGGGTCGCCCCCAGGATCATGTCGCGGATGGTGCCGCCCCCGATGGCGGTCACCGCAGCCAGCACCATGACGCCGAAGCCGTCCATTCTGAGGCGCCCTGCCACCAATACCCCCGAAAACGCGAATACTGCAGTACCAAACATGTCGCTGATGTAAACAATCTGCTCAACCAGTGTCTGCATGGAGAACAACTCACGTCCAATAAGTGATGGGGCGGCGATTTTAGGGGCAAGGGGTGCGTGTGAGCAATGCCGGCATGCAAAAGTGGGAGCCAGAGCGGGTTTCTGGATGCAATGGTCTGGGCCGATAGACAGGCTGAGACTGCAGTGTGGCTGTTACCGGGAGAACATACAGATTTGTACATGATGAGGCGAAAAATCTTCTAAAGCATCGGGCGGTGGTGCCGTTACTAAGGGGGAAGCAAATGGAAGGGTGTCAGGAAATCCAACTTTTTGCAGTGCTGCGGATCTGGTCATCACCACGTTGAATCAGATCTGCCTCAGTCACCGGCAGCGGATTGGCCCTGCGGACTGAAGAGGGATCTCAATCGCCGTGCGCCCTGGGATCCGCAGTTTTAGACTTATCAGGAGAATTCATTATGTCCATGTACATCAGCACCAACGTCTCGTCCCTCAATGCCCAACGCAACCTGGCGAATTCCAGTAAATCCTTGGATACCTCCTATACCCGCCTTGCTTCAGGCCTGCGTATCAACAGCGCCAAGGACGATGCGGCCGGTCTGCAGATCTCCAGCCGGATGACTTCCCAGATCAACGGCCTGGACCAGGGCAACCGCAACGCCAACGACGGTATATCTATGGCTCAGACTGCGGAAGGGGCCATGGACGAAGTAACTTCCATGCTGCAACGCATGCGCACCCTGGCACAACAGTCTGCCAATGATACAAACAGTGATGACGATCGTGCCGCTTTGCAGAAAGAGGTAGTTGCACTGCAGGAGGAAATTACTCGGATCGGTAGCGATACCACCTTTGCAGGCACGAATCTCTTTGCTGCTGATAAAACATACGACTTCCAAGTTGGAGCTGATGCTAATCAAATTATTAGTGTCGATCTCAAAGCAATGAGCGCTGCCACATTGGGAGTTGACGCATATGACATATCAGATAAGACTGGGGCCCAAACTGCGCTGGCCGACATCGATGACGTGATTAAAGAAGTGGATGGCTATCGTGCCGATCTGGGTGCGGTGCAAAACCGGCTGGATTCCACCATCCGCAACCAGTCCAATATCTCGGAAAACGTCAGTGCTGCCCGTTCCCGTATCCGCGATGCGGACTTCGCGACCGAGACTGCGAACATGACCAAACAGAACATTCTGCAGCAGGCTGCCTCCAGCATCCTGGCCCAGGCCAACCAGCGTCCGCAGTCGGCCCTGTCGCTGCTGGGTCGCTAAATCGGTCCTGATTAACCTCTGAATAAGGAGCGGCAGATGGCCAATGAACCCATCGTCATGGCTTCTACCTCGACGCTCACTTCCCATGGCGGCCCTCGGGCCGCCATGCCTGTTTCTGCGCCATCGGCCTCTGCTGAGGAGCAAACCGTCGAGCAGGTAAGCGCCGACCTGGCAAACAAGACTGCGAAGGAAGAGCCTTCGAAGGCCACAGCGTCGTCATCCAAGAATAATGATGAAACAGAAAAACAGGCCCAAGAATTGCAAGAGAAGCTGACCAGCTTGGGCAAACTAAAGGGGTGGGCTATCCATTTCAGTCTGGTGCCCGAGTTTGACCGACCGGTAATCCAGGTGATCGATGCCGAGACCAGGCAGGTGATCCGCCAGATCCCGAGCGAGGAGATCCTCCAGATGAACAAGCGGCTACAGGAGATGGGGAAGAATCAGGGCGATGGTTCCGGCCTCTCCGGGCTGCTGTTCGACGGTCAGGTATAGGTTTTTAACGAGATAAGAGGAGCATGTTATGGCGATTACCTCCGCCGGAGCGGGGTCGGGCATCGATCTCGAGAGCGTGATCACGGCGAGCGTGGCCGCCAGGAAGGCGCAGTTGCAGCAACCCATCATCACCAAGCAGAACAGCACCAATATCACCTTGTCTGGCATAGGCCAGCTCAAGTCCTCCCTCACCGCCTTCACCGATATTTTGGATACCTTGAGCAAACCCGGTGCCTTCAACAAGCGGGCCATCAATATCACCCAGAATAAAGATGATCCTGTGCTGGCAGTGGAGAGCAAGAGTGGCACCTCGAACGGCCAGTACAATATCACCGTCAACAAATTGGCAACCACCAGCCGCCAGGAAGGGATCTTTGACAGCTCGACCGTGCCGCTTGTCACCCAGGATGGCCAACTGACCTTCAAGGCGGGGGACAAGGAGTTCACGGTCGACGTCAAGGCGGGGGATACCCTGCAAAACATCCGCAAGCGCATCAACAATGATGGCGACAACTTCGGGCTCAGTGCCAACATCGTCAATACCGCCGATGGCAAGGCGAAGCTTGTCATCGATTCTGGGGTCTCGGGAGATGGCAAGGATCTGGTCATCACGGGTAGCACGACCGAACTGCAAGATAAGTTCACGGGCAAAATGGCAGAGACGCAACAGGCGTCCAGCGCCGAGATCCTGGTCGATGGCAATGTGCTCAAGAGCGATACCAATGTCTTCGATGACGTCATTCAGGACCTGAAGCTGACCGTGTTGCGGGTCTCCGACACCGACAGCAATGGCGACCTCAAGTCCAACAAGGTAGATATCACCACCGACAAGACCGCCATCGAAGAGACGGTGTAGAAGTTTATCGATGGCTACAACGCGCTGCAGGAGAAACTGAGCGGCTTGGGCAAGCGCAACAGCATCGTCGGTGGTGTGCGTCAGGATGATGGCGGGGCCCTGGCGGGAGATTCCGTTACCCGGGCCATCAGCAACTTCATGACCAACGTCATTACCAACCCGGGCGGCACCAGCACCACCTATTCCACCATCTTCGAGCTTGGTGTCAAGATGGACAACAAGGGCAAGCTCTCCCTCGATAAAGAGAAATTTGGCGAGGCGGTCGACAAGAACTTCGATCAGGTGGCGGCTCTGCTTGGCGGGGATGAGGGGTTGGCGGCGACCCTGACCAAGGGTCTGAAGGAGTACACCAAGTCAGGGGGCATGCTGGCGCAACGGACCGATACCCTTAATTCAGATCTGCGCAGCCTGAGTCAGAAACAGGCCACCACCAATGAGCAGCTGGTTAAATATGAAGCCGCCTTGCGCGCCCAATACGGCAGCCTGGATGCCCTGCTCGTGAAAATGAATAACTCAGCGGCAGCACTGTCAGCATTGCAAATAAACAATAACTGAGAGTGATATTTCGAGGACCCATGTTATGTACCACCGTAATCTGAAGGCATATAAGACAACCAGTATCGAAGCGGACCTGGTGGTTGCGGATCCCCATAGGGTCATTCAGCTGATGATGCAAGGACTTCTGGAGTGCCTCGCACAGGCGAAGGGAGCCATAGAGCGCAAGGACATGGAGGCAAAGGCCAGAACCATCTCCAAGGCTCAGGGACTGGTGCATGGCCTTCAGGATGCTCTGGATATGACACAAGGGCAGATCGCGGAGGATCTGTTTGCGCTCTATGCCTATATGGATGAGCGTATCTGGGAGGCCAGCGTGCGGCGTGACGTTCAGCCCCTCGATGAGGTCATGACACTGATGGTGACGATCAAGTCGGCTTGGGATCAAATCACCGACGCGGATAAGCAGCAGGGTTTCCAGCTAAGGCAAGCGTCAGGGAGTGTGCTGTGAATGAGCTGAACGCTTATGACGATGCGTTGAGCGATAATATCGCGACCCTGCAGCAATTATTGGCGAGTCATCAATATGAAGAGGCCCTAGCTTGTATGGATGAGCGTTTGGCGATCATCACGGCGCTGAAGGACTTTTCTCGGCAACAGAAGATGGCGTCAGCGGAATTGGCTACCTTGGTCAGAGATCAACTAGCAAAAGAAGAGAGGCTGAGAAGTCTGGCTGAAACGTTTAAGAATGAGATTGCCATGCAGCTAGTGACCCTTGGCAGGGTCAACAAGGCAAAGTCTACTTATGATGGGAATAGGTAAGCTCTGGCCAGCCGAGACAGCGTGTTGCTTTGTTTGATATTTGATAAAAGTCACGACCGCCAGTGATGAATCATTCGTACTGTTTAGATTGTCGAGTATTCATCTTACTTTTCTGATATGAAGTGAACATGAATCGTACGCAAGCACTTAGGTTTTTATATGCCCTCATTTATTGTTGAGTTTTGGTCAAGCATCTTTGGCATACTGGCGAAAGTGTCGGTATTCACACTGGTAAGGAAACTGTTCCCCTCAGCAATCACCGCTCGATTTGTCGATTGTTGGGTGCTGAGTCACCTCGTCCTGTCCATGGTGGCGGTAGTGGTCGCCGTCTACTCACCCTATCCTGTGATGGGATACCTTTTTATGGGGTATGGGTTTCTTCGAACCTTTGAGATCGTCGTGTACCAGACGAACGTCTTGCTGTTTGATGAATATCGGGTAGTAAAAGCGGGCGGTGAATACCGACTTGAGGGTTACCGTCGTATCGTATTGTTGTTGCTGCATAATTACTTCGAGATCATTCTTTGGCTTGCGTGCACATATACGGTGATGGCCGCTGATTTCGAACATAAATGGCAGCCAGGCACAGGCACTGTCTTTGGTGGTATTTATAGCAGTTTTATCACAATGACCTCATTTGGTGATTTCGATTTATTGCCAAAAAGCACTATGGCTGCCTCTGTGCTGCTTTTTCACGCGACTGTCGGCCTGTTCATGACACTGCTAAGTCTGGCCAGGTTTATCAGCCTGATACCAGCGCCAAAAACCCGTGATATTGTAGAAATAAAACAAATTGAGAGTTCCAAAGACAACTAGGAATGATGAGTCATGTCAGTGACTATTTTGGCATGACTCTAATAACATCAGGTGATTATGACCTGCTATGTAGGCATGCATATTGCGCTTAATTTAAACCTACGCCCATGATGGGGGGGTTATCCGAATGATTTACTTGAGGACATCAGCATGACCCATACCCTGGTAACCCCCAGATATTACCAAGATTTTCAATGTATTGGCGACAAGTGTGAGGATAATTGCTGCCATGGATGGACGATTTCGATAGACAAGAAAACTTATCGTAATTATGTCAGTCATCCGGATCAGCTGATCCAAAGCACGGCCAAGCAGCATATCGAGAAAGTGAAAAAATCAGACGCTCACTGGGGGACTATCCGCATGGATGAGTCTGGCGCCTGTCCCTTTCTGGATGATGTTGGATTATGCAATGTGCATAAGAAGATTGGTGCAGAGGCACTGAGCCACACCTGTAAGACCTACCCCAGGCAACTGCAGCAATTTGGTGTCCAGCACAGGCGCAGCCTGATGCTCTCCTGCCCGGAGGTGAGCAGGCAGGTACTCTTGAATCCAGATGCCATGGTGGTTGATGTCACCCCATTCAAGGGGCAGGTCAGGCCCTCTCCCGTGCCCAGCACCATTGATACACTGCATTCATTGAGTATCGATGTGCTGCTTGCCGACGGTATGACGATAGAAGATAAACTATGGCTGATCGGTATGTTGGTGCACAGGGATGAAAGCAAGGGCTCAAACCAGGCATTTATCGAGCAATTAATTCCCATGATCAATGATGGCCAGTTGAGCGCGGCGTTTTCTCAAATTCCTTTTATTGGTAAAGTGCAGTGGTGGGCCTTGCGTACCCTGACGCATTTGTTAGTACAAAACCAGCAACGTCGTGGAAGGGCTGTGATGCTCCGTTGCCTGAATAAAATAAATCAGGTGTTAGAGGGGGAGTTTAATGAGGACAAGCTGCTGCTGATACATAAAAGCTGGCACCAGAAGGTAGTGCCATTTTTGACGCAACGCCCCCATATTCAACAGAACTATCTGCTTTATCATGTCTATCACAATCAGTTTCCATCAGGATTTGATTCTCCTCAAATAGCTTATCAGCTTCTCATTGCGGACTATTTCTTGCTGCGCAGCTATTTATCCTTGATCGCGATAGATGAAGAAGCACTTACCGAAAAAGATGTGACGGACCTGTTTTATAGCTACCATACACTTCGCCAACACAATCCCAAGTTCTTGACCGTATTGGCGCAAGGGCTGCAGCAATCAGGGCTGGCCAGCGATATTACACTTTATGCGCTATTAAAGACGGGCAATGAGCGAGGTTGATGCCGCCGGATATATAGCCTGATACGGTTTTTTTCTGAGTAATCCGGTTGCGATTGTGTGCAAGGGGGATGTTACCCTCCGCTGCGGCTCTTGATCGCGCTAGCGCCGATCGCTTCGCATATCTGCTCCACCGCGTTGAGGGCGCGGGGGGTGAAGCGGTGCAGCTCATCGGCGTTGATGAGGGCGAGCCGCCGCTGCTTGACGGCGTCCAGCATGGGCCACTGTTGCCAGTGCGCCAGCACCTCAGGGTCCTGGCTGCCGGCCAGGATGAGATCAGGGTCGGCCTTGATCACCTGCTCCAGCCCGACCTGGGGATAGGGGGTCGCCGCCTTGGCCATGATGTTGCGGCCGCCGCACAGGGTGATGGCCTGGCCGGGCCAGGTCGAATCATTGACGCTGGTCAGCGGCGGATACCAGAGCTGGTAGAAGACCGAGACGGACTTGGGCTTGCCATAGCGCGCCGCCAGGGCATTGAGTCTGGCCAGATAGGCGTCGGCTCTGGCGTCGGCTTGTTGTTCGACGCCAAGCAGGCGCCCCAGGCTGCGCATCTCGGTGGCCAGCGAGGCAAAGTCGGTGGGCTCCGAGTAGAAGACGGGGATACCGAGCTTCTCGACGGGGGCCAGCATGCGGGCCTGGGCCGAGCGCCAGGCCACCACCAGATCCGGCTTCTGGGCCAGCAGGGCTTCGAGGTTGATGCTGCGATAGTTGGCGACCCGCGGCAGGGACGCCACCTCGGGGGGATAATCGGAGGCGTCGTCGGTGGCGACCACGCGATCCCCGGCGCCGATATCGAACAGCAGTTCCGTCAGATGGGGAGTGAGGCTCACGATGCGCTGCGGCGGGGTGGCCATGGCGCACAGTGAGGTGCCCAGCAGGCAGACAAACAGGCCCAGGGCACGAAGGGAAACGCGATCAGCCATGATTGAGCGCCATCCATGTCAGGAGCAGCGAGAGCCCGAGCCAGCCCCAGCCGGTCAGTTGCAGACGCTGCAGCAGGCGCAGGGGCAGGTTGGCATCGGGTTCGCTCCCTTCATCAAATATCGGAAAGCGCACCAGCTGGCCCTGATAGTAGCGGGGGCCTCCGAGTCGGCTGCCCGTCGCCCGGGCCAGCAGCGCGAGCAGGACCCCCATGGCGGGATGGGGCCAATGCAGCGCAGGCCGCACTCTGTTGCCCAGCCCGCGCACCTGGGTCAGGCACAGGGGGAGCGCCAGCAACAGGATGGCGGGGGCGCAGAAACCCTGATAGAGCGCCGCAGCCGGGCGGCCGAAGTGGACGAACGCGCTTTGCTTGGGGTTCCACGCCAGATGGGTCAACTGGGCGAGCCGCACCAGCAGGGCACCCTGTACCCCGGCCAGGGCGAAGCCCAGCAGGGGGGCGGCCCACTGACCGACGAGGCGCAGTACGCAGGTCTCGCTCACCGCCTTGTTCAACCCCATCACCGAGAGCTTGCCGGTCTCCCGCTTGAGCCAGGGGGCGACCTGCAGCCTTGCCACGACCAGCGTCTCCTGGGTCGCCAGGGCGCGGCTCCCCCGGGCAAGTTCCCGCAAGGGGCGGGATTCGAGCATCAGCAGCAGGAACAGGAGGTCGAACAGGGGCTCGGAGAGGGAGAGATTGCGCATTGCCCAGAGACCGGCAGCGCAGGGCACCCAGACCACCAGCAGGGCAAAGAGTCCCGCTTGGATTTGCTGGCGCAGCGTGCCGTCGGGGCGATAGACCTTCTGGCCGAGGCGGGTGAGCAGAGGCACGGCTGCGCCGGGTCGAAAGCGTGCGGGCCAGGGCAGCAGGGCCTCCAGCAGGGCGGCCCCCACCATGATGGCCGCCGTCGTGGAGGCGAGGGCGGTCATCAGAGCATCCCAGGAGGGGGCGTCGATCACAGCTTGCCGAGCAGCGCGATGATCACTTCGGCGGAGTGTTGACCCGCCACCTCGATGAAGGCATCGAAGGATTCCACCTGCTCCTTGCCGGCGATGTCCGACATGGCCCGTACCACCAGATAGGGCACCTTGAACATGTGGCACACCTGGCCGATGGCGGCCCCTTCCATCTCCACCGCCAGCATCTGCGGGAAGTCGGCACGGGCTTTCGCGATGGCGTCCGGCTTGCACATGAACTGATCGCCGGTGCAGATGAGCCCGATCTTGGTCTGGTGCTTGCCTTGCTCGGCAATGCAGGCTTGTGCCAGGGCGATGAGTTTTTCGTCGCAGGGGAAGGCGGCGGGCTGCTGGGCCATCTGGCCCATCTCGTAACCGAAGGCGGTCACGTCCACGTCGTGGAAGCGCATCTCGCTCGCGATGACCACGTCACCGATGTGCAGATCCTGGGCGAAGCCGCCGGCGGAACCGGTGTTGATGACGCAATCGGGAGCGAACTTCTCCAGCAGCAGGCTGGTGGCGACGCTGGCGGCGACCTTGCCGATGCCGGAGCGGGTCAGGATCACCTCTTTACCGGCCAGCTTGCCCTGATAGAACTCGCAGCCGCCCAGTTGCAGGGTGGTGGGCTCGCTCAGCTGGCTGCGCAGCAGGGCCACTTCCTGCTCCATGGCGCCGATAATACCTACTTTCATCATCTACCTCGTCTCGATGGCCGCTGGGCCGAAAAAGTTGGCGTGGATGATAGCAAAACTTGGCGGTGGCGCCGAGCATTGCGATGGCGCGGATGGGGGGTCAGGGGTAGCGTCTGGCCAGGGCGGCCAGTTCACCACTGTCTGCGAGCCGTTGCAGGGTGTTGGCGAACAGGGTCAGGCGCTCTGGGGCACTGTGGCGATGGAACAGGATGTAGAAGGGAGTCTCTTCCATCACGGTGGGGAGGATGCGGATCTTGTCGGCCAGCCCCTGTTCGCGCAAGTCGGACTCAACCCCCGGGGAGCGGTAGTAGACGAAACGGCCGCGCTTCATCAACAACTTCTCGTAGTTGGCCTGGTTGCTGATCCCGCCGCTGTCGATGATGAGGCCGCCGATGTCCTGGAGCCGGGCGATGGCACCGCTGCCATGGTTGATGAGGATGATGCCCCCCTGGCCGAGGGCCCTGACATCCTGCCAGCTGCGTATCTCGACGGGATCGTCACGGCGCACCGCCAGGTGGTAGCGCACCGTGAAGATGGCGGGGGTCAGGACGATAAAGTGATCCCGCCTGGCCGGGCTCTCTCCCACGCCGCAGATGAAGTCCAGCTGGCCGTGCTGCACCTTCTTTTCCAGCCGTCGCAGCGGCAGGAAGCGCTGATCTCCCTCAATGCGAAGGGCAGGCTCCCTCGCTTCCATGAGCCGGAAGAGATCGACGCAGATCCCGCCGACATGCCCGTCGGGGAGCGTCACGTACTTGGGGGACGACGCCTGTTGCGCGGCCGTATGAAAGACCTCGGTGGCGCCAATGGCCCTGGCGGTGAGGACAAGCAGACACAGCAGCAGGATTATCCTGAGGGTCATCCGGGCAGGCTTCCGATGGGATTCAGGCGCCGTACATCAACCAGTCAAAGGGCGCCGGGGGCTCAACATTAGGCGATTTCCCCCTCTTATTTCAAGGGGTTCGCGCTGTCGTCACCGGGCGCACGGGGCTTGAGGGGGGTGATCAGCCGAGCGCGGTGTCGAGGGTCATCATCAGGGCGAAGCCTGCCATCAGGCCCAGGGTGGCGTGGGTCTGGTGGCCGTTGCGATGGGTTTCCGGGATCACTTCGTGGGAGACCACAAACAGCATGGCACCAGCCGCGAGCCCGAGGCCGATGGGGTAGGCGATGGCCATGCCGCTGGCGAGTCCGACCCCGAGCAGGGCGCCGAGCGGTTCCAGCAGGCCGCTGCCGATGGCGACCAGCACGGCCACCGGCGGGCGAAAACCGGCTGCGCACATGGCCAGCGCTACAGCCAGTCCTTCGGGAATGTCCTGCAGGGCAATGGCGGTCGTGAGGGGCAGTCCCACCGTCATGTCCCCCTGGGAGAAGCTGACCCCGATGGCCATGCCTTCGGGCAGGTTGTGCAGGGCGATGGCGAAGACGAACAGCCAGACCCGTGAGCAGCTCTCATGGCCGGGACCACAGGGGCCGGTCTTGTCGTGTTCGTGAGGGGTGAATTGATCCAGTCCCAGCATCAGCAGCACTCCGAGGGTCATGCCGGCCACCACCACGGCGGCGGCGAGGAAGCCGTCACCCGTGATCCCCTCGGCGGCCTCGAGCCCCGGCAGCAGCAGGGAGAAGGCGCTCGCCGCCAGCATCATGCCGGCGGCGAACCCCAGCATGGCATCTTCCACCCGTTGGGAAACGGCGCGCAGGAACAGGGCAGGCAGGGCGCCCAGCGCCGTGGCGGCAAAACCCGCAGCGCCGCCGATGAGGCCATAGCGTACTCCGGGCGTGATCTCCCCTGCTGCCAGCATGACGAGACTCTGCACCAGGAGCAGCAGCACGGCGACCAGGGCGAGCAGCAGCCCCAGGGCGATGAGGGGGCGATCCGCTATCTGCTCGCGCAGTTGGACAGACCAGGAAGGGGAGAGGGTCGATACGTTGTCCATGGGGCCTCTGAAGACAGGAATGGGGAGAGACGAGCGGCCATTACATAACCTGGCCCCTGCTTTGTCCATGACGGCGGACCGATTGTGGCAATCGGCTCAAGT
Organism: Aeromonas sp. s6; assembly: GCF_040907815.1. Classification (NCBI taxonomy): domain Bacteria; kingdom Pseudomonadati; phylum Pseudomonadota; class Gammaproteobacteria; order Aeromonadales; family Aeromonadaceae; genus Aeromonas; species Aeromonas sp. s6. Next base: position 9,533 of record NZ_JBFOCN010000110.1, on the reverse strand, counting down.
TTTGCGTCGAGCTGGTCGCTCCTGTGCTGGCAGCCTCGTGGCGGGCACAAGGCCCGGCGTGGGGCGAGCGGGAAGCAAGGGATCCCCTCTCTTTGCTCCCATCGTCATTTCCCGTCAGGAGTCTCGGGTCACCGCTTACACGGATGTGATCATTGTGTCACTGCACATCTGCAGTCGAGGATCACCAGCCAACATGTCTTACAAGCATCTCTCCATCGGCAAGAAAATTGCCGCCGTCTTTGCGGTCATTGCCGTCATCAACGCCGTCTTCGGCCTGTTTCTCGCCACCGAACTGCGGGACATTCGGGATCGGGTATTGAACTTCACCGACTCCACCCTGCCAAGCGTGCTCTCGGTGGACAACCTGCTCTACGACGTCTCCTATGTGCGCCGTGCCCAGTTTGCCCTGCTGATGGTGGAAGATGCCGTCGACAGGCAGGTTCGCCGCGCCCGCATCCAGGAGAGCCTGGGCAAGGTGCAGCAGGTCATGGATGCCTACGAGGCAACCGTGGGGGCCGAGCATGAACGCCAGGCCTTCAACCGCGTCAAGCAGCAGTGGCTGCAATATCTGGGGGCCGTCAACCAGGTGGATGCCCTGTTGTTCCAGGGCAGCAGGGATGAGGCCAGGGAGGCGCTGTTTCGCTCGAACGGGCTCTACACCGAGCTGGAGCTGGCGGTGCGTGCACTGGTGAAAGTGAATCTTGGCTTTGTGGAAGAGAACCGTGGCAGCCTGCTTGGCAGCGTCACCATGGTGATGACCTTTGCCGTGGTGAGCATCGCGACCCTGCTGATCTTCATGGGGGTCATGACCTGGTTCCTCACCCGCCAGATCTGCCTGCCCCTGCAAGCCGTGGTGGCCCAGGCCAATGCCATCGCCCTGGGGGATCTGACCCATCGGCTGGATCGCCAGCACATCGGGCAGGACGAACTGGGGATGCTGGCCAGCGCCTCCCTCAAGATGCAGGACAACCTGCGTGGGCTCATCGAGGAGGTGGCCGCCGCCGTGACCCAGCTGGGAGCCGCCATCGAGGAGGTGAGCGCGGTCTCCGAGCAATCATCCCAGGGGATCCAGAGCCAGCAGCAGGAGATAGCCCAGGTTGCCACCGCCATGGCCCAGATGAAGGCGACGGTAGCGGATGTGGCGGGCAACACCGAGGTGGCCTCGGAGTCGGCAAGCTCCGCCAATGCCCTGGCTCGCCGCGGCAGTCAGGATGTGCAGGGGGCCCTGGATGCCATCACCCGGGTGGCCGGTGAGATGGAGCAGGCGGGCAACCTGGTGAGTGAACTGGAGAAAGAGTCCGCCCAGATCAACCTGGTGGTGGATGTCATTCGCGGCATTGCCGACCAGACCAACCTGCTGGCACTCAATGCCGCCATCGAGGCGGCCCGTGCCGGTGAGCAGGGGCGCGGCTTTGCGGTGGTGGCCGACGAGGTGCGCACCCTGGCGGGGCGTACCCAGGCCTCCACCGGCGAAATCGTCGCCATCATCGAGACCCTGCAGGCCCGTGCCAACCGGGCGAAGTCGGTGACCGGCCAGAGTTGCGAGATGATCCGCCAGTGCGTGAGCCAGAGCGAACGCACCAGCGCGGGCATTCGTCAGATTGAAGAGGCGGTGGCCCAGATAGCCGACATGGCGATCCAGATTGCCAGTGCCTGTGGCGAGCAGGATGCGGTCTCCGATGAGCTGGGCCGCAACGTGGCGCGCATCAACGACTCCTCCAACGAGGTCGCGACCGGCGCGGATCACACCGCCAAAGCCTGTCTGGAGCTGAGCCAGCTGGCGGCGGGTCTGCGCCAGAGCATGGGGCGCTTCCGCCTGGCCTGACGGTGGCCGCAGCCAATGAAAACGGGGCCCTGGGCCCCGTTGTTTTTCTCACCGCCAGGCGGCGTGGGCTCAGGCGCCCAGGCCGGTACCGGCGTCTTTCTTGGCAATCAGCTCAATCTTGTAGCCGTCCGGGTCTTCCACGAAGGCGATGACGGTGGTACCGCCCTTCACAGGGCCCGGTTCGCGGGTGATCTTGGCGCCGGCGGCGCGCAGCGCCTCGCAGGTGGCATAGATGTCGTCCGCTTCCAGGGCGATGTGACCATAGGCGGAACCGAGCTCGTATTCGCTCACGCCCCAGTTGTAGGTGAGCTCGATGACGGCTTCATCCTTCTCGTCGCCGTAGCCGACGAAGGCCAGGGTGTACTTGTATTCGCTGTTCTCGCTCTTGCGCAGCAGTGTCATGCCCAGCACTCGGGTGTAGAAGTCGATGGAACGTTGCAGATCGCCGACGCGCAACATGGTATGCAGAATTCTCATTGCTCAATTCTCCGGGTTGGTGGATTGGTACTGCCTTGAATCCATTGCCCGAGACCGGATCCGCAGAGGCCTGCAGATCAACTCTCGGGATAGACCTTCTCTTTGTATTCGCACAAATCTTCGATGATGCAGGAGCCGCAGCGGGGCTTGCGGGCGAGACAGGTGTAACGCCCGTGCAGGATGAGCCAGTGATGCACGTCCAGCTTGAACTCGGCGGGGACCACCTTGAGCAGCTTCTCCTCCACCTGATCGACGTTCTTGCCCACTGCAAAGCCGGTGCGGTTGGAGACCCGGAAGATATGGGTGTCGACGGCGATGGTGGGCCAGCCGAAGGCGGTGTTGAGCACCACGTTGGCCGTCTTGCGGCCGACGCCGGGCAGGGCCTCGAGGGCCTCGCGATTCTCCGGCACCTCGCCGCCGTGGCGCTCCAGCAAAATGGCGCAGGTCTTGATGACGTTCTCGGCCTTGGTGTTGAAGAGGCCAATGGTCTTGATGTACTCCTTGACCCCGTCCACCCCCAGTTCCAGCATGGCCTGGGGGGTGTTGGCCACCGGATAGAGCTTGTCGGTGGCCTTGTTGACGCTGACATCGGTGGCCTGGGCCGAAAGCAGCACGGCGATGAGCAGCTCGAAGGGCGTGGTGAAGTTGAGCTCTGTGGTGGGATGGGGGTTGTCATCGCGCAACCGCTCCAGGATCAGCCTGCGTTTCTGGTTGTTCATGGCTCTCTCTTGTCTCAGAGCTGGGTAGTGCGGGCGCCCGCCGCCGGCACGGTGCAGTGGGCCTTCTCGGCACTCTGCTTGCGGCCCATCCAGTCGTTGATGGCGTTTTTGCCGGCGATCATCAAACCGAGGCCGATGAAGCCGCCGGGGGGCAGGATCGCCAGCAGCAGGCTGGCGTCGGCGTGGAACAGCTCGACGCGCAATGACTTGGCCCAGTCACCCAGCAGCAGCTCGGCACCGTCAAACAGGGTGCCCATGCCGATGATCTCGCGAAGGCCCCCCAGTACCAGCAGCACCAGGGTAAAGCCCAGCCCCATCATGAAGCCGTCGAGGGCGGCAAGCAGGGGCGGGTTCTTGGAGGCATAGGCTTCGGCGCGGCCGATGATGACGCAGTTGGTGACGATGAGGGCGATGAAGATGCCGAGCGCCTGATAGAGGCCGTAGGTGTAGGCGTTCATCAACAGCTGCACGCTGGTCACCAGGGCCGCGATGATCATCACGTAGACCGGGATGCGGATATCCTTGGGCACCCAGTTGCGCACCAGGGAGACGGCGAGGTTGGAGCAGACCAGTACCACCATGGTGGCAAGGCCGAGCCCCAGCGCATTGGTAAAGGTGGAGGAGACCGCCAGGGTGGGGCAGAGTCCCAGCACCTGCACCAGGGAGGGGTTGTTCTTCCACAGTCCCTGCAGCATCAGCTCCTTGAGCTCTTCGCGGCGGCCACTTTCCCCGGCGGGTTGGCTGGCCGTGTCAATCACGTCGACTTGTTCCATTGCGTGTGCTCCGGCGTTAGGGGTTGGTATGGCAGGAGGGGGCATCGTGCAGCAGTTCGGGGTGCTCCTGTTGCAGCCTCAGCAAATTTTTCACCGCCTTGACCACGGCCCGCGGGGTGATGGTTGCCCCGGTGAAGGCGTCGAATTCGCCGCCATCCTTCTTCACCGCCCAGGTGGCGTCGTTGTCGGCCGTGAGGGACTTGCCGGTGAAGCTGTCGATCCAGCTGGATTTCTTCAGTTCTATCTTGTCACCAAGCCCCGGGGTTTCCTTGTGGGCCAGCACCCTGACCGCACTGACGGCCCCCTTGGCATCGGTGCCGACCACCATGCGAATGGCTCCACTGTAACCATCGGGGGCCACGGTTTCCAGCGCGTAGCCGGTATGCACCCCTTTGAGAGTGGCGGTATAGAGGGGCATGGGCTCATCGCTGCCCAGGTATTCCCGGCTGCTGACCAGCTTGCAACTGGCCACCAGATCGTTGTCATAACTCCCCTCGGGCAGCAGGGCCTGCAGGGTGCGCAGCTTCTCCAGCTCTTGCTGGTGGGCGATGCGATCCCGGGTCAGTTCGTTGGTCAGCACCACCATGGCGGTGCAGCCGAGGGCAAAGAGGGCCAGGGTCAGGCCATTCTTGCGCATGCTTTTCAACATGGGAGGCTCCCTGTCTCGCGTCTGCGGCAATTCAGATGGGGGTTCATTTGCGACGGGCTCCATAGACCTTGGGGCGGGTCAGACTGTCAATCAGGGGAACGCACAGGTTGGCCAGCAACACGGCGAAGGCGAAGGCATCCGGATAGCCGCCAAAACGGCGGATGACATAGACCAGCACGCCGATGAGCACACCGTAGACGAGGCGCCCCTTTGCGGTGGTGCTGGCACTCACCGGATCGGTGGCGATGAAGAAGGCCCCGAGCATGGTGGCACCGCTGAACAGGTGCAGCATGGGGGTGGCGGTGGCATCCGGGGTGGCCAGATAGCCCAGGGTGGCAGCGAGCAGCAATGCGCCCAGCACGGCAGTCGGAATGCGCCAGTTGATCACTTTCTGCTGGAGCAGGAAGAGGCCTCCCAGCAGGTAGCCGAGGTTGACCCAGCTCCAGCCGATGCCACCCCAGCCCTCGAAGACCTTGTGGGTCATCACTTCGGTGGCGGTCAGCCCCTGGGTCAGCCCGGTCTTTAAGGTATCCAGCGGCGTGGCCATGGTCAGGCCATCCACCCCCTGCTTGAGCTGCAGCATGCTGTAGCCGTCGAGGCTGAAGCCGGTGAAGATCACCGAGGCCGCATCGGCGAAGCCGATGTCGTAGGCGGCGATGCTGGAGGGGGGCAGCCAGCTGGTCATCTGGACCGGGAAGGAGACCAGCAGCAGCACATAGGCCACCATGGCAGGATTGAACAGGTTCTGACCGAGCCCGCCATAGAGATGCTTGGCGATGATGATGGCGAACGCCGTGCCCAGCACCAGCATCCACCAGGGCAGCAGGGGGGGCAGGGAGAGACCGATGAGCACGGCGGTGAGCGCCGCGCTGCCATCCAGCAGGGCCGGTTTGACGGGGCGGCCGCGCAGGCGAAGGACCAGGGCCTCCGAACCCAGGGCCGTGACCAGCGCCAGCAGGATCTGGATCAGGGTCCCCCAGCCGAAGAACCAGGTCTGCGCCAGGAAGCCGGGCAGGCAGGCCAGGATCACCAGCACCATCAGGGTCTGGGTCTGTTTGCGGTTGTGGGCAAAAGGCGCACTCGCGATATTGAACATGGATCAGTGGCTCTTGTCGGTCGAAGGGGAGGAGGCAGCCTCGGCCGCCAGCTTCTTGGCTTTGGCCCGGGCGATGGCGGCGGCGATGGCCGCCTTCTTGGGGTCCACCTCTGCGGCGGGCTCGGATGCGGCGGCCAGGGCCTCAACGGCGTTATCGGTTGTGTTCACGGATGTCTTATCCGCGTCCACCGGCCCGTCACCTTGCGCCTGGGCGGCTTTTTTGGCCTTGGCCCGTGCGATGGCGGCGGCAATGGCCGCCTTCTTGGGGTCCACCTCGGCGGCGGGCTCGGATGCGGCGGCAGGGGCCTCAACGGCGTGTTCGGTTGTGTTCACGGATGTCTCACCTGCGACCACAGGCCCATCACCTTGCGCCTGGGCGGCTTTCTTGGCCTTGGCCCGGGCGATGGCGGCGGCAATGGCCGCCTTCTTGGGGTCCACTTCGGCGGCGGGCTCGGATGCGGCGGCCGGGGCCTCAACGGCGTGTTCGGTTGTGTTCACGGATGTCTCACCCGCGACCACAGGCCCATCACCTTGCGCCTGGGCGGCTTTCTTGGCCTTGGCCCGGGCGATGGCGGCGGCAATGGCCGCCTTCTTGGGGTCCACCTCGGCGGCGGGCTCGGATGCGGCGGCAGGGGCCTCAACGGCGTGTTCGCTTGTGTTCACGGATGTCTCGCCCGCGACCACAGGCCCATCACCTTGCGCCTGGGCGGCCTTCTTGGCCTTGGCCCGGGCGATGGCGGCGGCAATGGCCGCCTTCTTGGGGTCCACCTCGGCGGCGGGCTCGGATGCGGCGGCCGGGGCCTCAACGGCGTTATCGCTTGTGTTCACGGATGTTTTATCCGCATCCATCGGCGTGTCCCCTTGCGCCAGGGCGGCTTTCTTGGCCTTGGCCCGTGCCAGGGCGGCGGCGATGGCGGCTTTCTTGGGATCCAGCTCTGCCTTGGGATGTTGCTCCCCAGATGCCGGGGTGTCAGCCAGCCCATTGCCCTCGCCATTGGCGGCCTTGGCGGCACGACGGGCGATGGCCTCCTGCTTGCGCGCCTCTCTGGCGGCAATCATGGCGCCGTTGTCCGGTGCTGGCTCGCTGGTGCCTGCCTGGGTGGTCTCCTGCTTGGCCTTGAGGCGGGCGAGGGCAGCGGCGACGGGATCTTCTCCCCCCGCGGCCGTCATGGCCTGACGGCGCTGGGCTGCGGCCTCGGCGTGGCGGGCTTCGCGGGCCGCCTTCTCACGCTCGAAGCGAGCCTGCTTGGCCTCGAAGCGCTGCTTGGCACGTTCGGCCTTCTCGGCCTCGGCACGGGCCTCGCGGATGTCATCCTTGGCGATCTTGTAGTACTGCACCAGGGGGATTTCGCTCGGGCAGACCCAGGCACAGGCGCCGCACTCGATACAGTCAAAGAGGTTGAGCTTCTCGGCCTTGTCGTACTCCTTGACCCGGCTGTACCAGTAAAGCTCCTGGGGCAGCAGGGTGGCGGGGCAGGCATCGGCGCAGGCACTGCAACGGATGCAGGCCTGTTCCGGGCCGGGGGGCGGCAGCTCGGCGCGGGTGGGGGAGAGCAGGCAGTTGGTGGCCTTGACCACGGGGACCATGGCGTGGGGCAGGGTGAAGCCCATCATGGGGCCCCCCATGATGACCCGCTGATCCGCCTCCGGTTGCAGCTCGAAACGCTGGAGCAGCCAGCGTACCGGCGTGCCCAGACGCACCCAGGCATTGCCGGGTTTCTTGAAGGCGTCGCCGGTGAGGGTGACGATGCGCTCGATGAGCGGCTCCCCATCGATGATGGCGCGCTTGATGGCAAAGACGGTGGCGACGTTGAGCACCATGATGCCCATGTCCACCGCCCGGCCTCCCTTGGGCACCTGGCGTCCGGTGAGCAGCTCTATGGTCTGTTTGGCGCCGCCGGAGGGGTACTTGGTTGGTACCGACTTGACCAGCACGTCGGCGTCGCTGGCATGGCGGGTCAGGGCCTCGATGGCCGCCGGTTTGTTGTCTTCCACCCCGATCAGGGTGAGCTTGGGCTTGAGCAGGTGCTTGAGTACCCGGATGCCGTCCATGATCTCGTCGGCGTATTCCTGCATCAGACGGTCATCTGTGGTGATGTAGGGTTCGCACTCCAGCCCGTTGACGATGAGGATCTCGGTGAGCTGGCCACGGCCGTCGAGCTTGCTGTGGGTCGGGAAGACGGCGCCGCCGAGCCCGGCGATGCCGGCCTGCTGGATGCGCTCGAGCAACGCCCCCCGCTCCAGGTTCCAGTAGTCAGGCTGGGGTGTGCGCTCGCCCCAGGCATCGTCTCCGTCCGGGGTGAGGAGGATGCAGAGATCGTCAAGACCGGAGGGGTGCGCCACCGTGTGCTGCTCGATGGCGGTGATGGTGCCCGAGGTGGAAGCGTGCACCGGCACGATGCGTCCCTTGTCAAAACGGGTGAGGGGTTGCCCCTTCTTGACCTTGTCCCCCACCCGCACCAGCAGTTCGCCGGCCGGACCCGCGTGCTGGCGCACCGGAATGATGAGCTGTGGGGGAAGGCCCGCGTCAACGACGGGGGTCAGGCTGGACTGGTGCTTGTTCTCGGGGGGATGGATGCCGCCGTGAAAATCCCACAGAGTGCCGGCTTTGATGCGTTCGAGCAGATGCTGCATGGTTACTCCGCTGTTTATTCCACTATCTTGACCGGAATGGCGACCTTGGCCAGATCCCATTTCCAGTTGTCGACCGTGGTCGGCACCGGGATCATTTCGATACAGTCGGTCGGGCAGGGGTCGACGCAGAGGTCGCACCCGGTGCACTCGGCCTCGATGACGGTGTGCATCGCCTTGGTGGCACCCAGGATGGCGTCGACCGGACAGGCCTGGATGCACTTGGTGCAACCGATGCACATGTCTTCGTGAATGAAGGCCACCTTCTTGACGGGGATTGCCGCGTCTTCACCGCCGTCCAGAGACTGGGGCTCGACCCCCATCAGGTCGGCAATCTTGCGCATGGTGGCGTCGCCACCGGGCACGCACTTGTTGATCTTGTCGCCATTGGCCAGGGCTTCTGCGTAGGGTTTGCAGCCCGGGTAACCGCACTGGCCGCACTGGGTCTGGGGCAACAGAGCATCGAGCTGATCGACGATGGGATCGGCCTGCACATGAAACTTGACGGCGGCAAAGCCGAGAATGATGCCGAAGGCCAGGGCAAGCAGGGCCAGCACCAGAATGGCAAAGAGTATGTGAATCATAGCGTTATATCTTGATGAGGCCGGTAAAGCCCATGAAGGCCAGCGACATCAGGCCAGCGGTGACCATGGCGATGGAGACGCCACGAAACGGTGCCGGCACGTCGGCGGCCACCAGCCGCTCACGCATGGCGGCAAACAGGATCAGCACCAGGGAGAAGCCGACGGCGGCCCCGAAGCCGTAGATGATGCTCTGGATGAAGTTGTGGCGCTCGTTGATGCTGAGCAGCGCCACGCCGAGCACGGCACAGTTGGTGGTGATGAGCGGCAGGAAGATGCCGAGCAGGCGATAGAGGGTCGGGCTGCTCTTGCGGATCACCATCTCGGTGAACTGGACCACCACGGCGATCACCAGAATGAAGCCCAGGATGCGCAGGTAGGCGATCTCCAGCGGGATCAGGATGTAGTGCTCCATCAGATAGGAGCAGGCGCTGGCCAGCGTCATGACGAAGGTGGTGGCCAGACCCATGCCGATGGCGGTTTCCAGCTTGCCGGAGACACCCATGAAGGGGCAAAGGCCGAGGAACTTCACCAGCACGAAGTTGTTGATCAGCACGGTGCCGACCAGTAAAAGCAGGTACTCAGTCATTGAAGATGGGTTATCCGGTATGAAGGCGGCCGTATTATCTGATGTTAGGTGCCTTTAGACAACCGCAAGGCCGTATGGTTATTATTCGAATGCCCAATTCTTGACATCCTCCCCCACCTTAGCGCTTCGCGTCACAGGAGGGGGATTCCCATTACTGGGTGATAGCTGCTCGCGCAGTACCGGGTTCCTGCTT
>NZ_JBFOCN010000011.1:0-59417 GCF_040907815.1 Aeromonas sp. s6 | reverse complement strand
GGCGCTGTCCCAATTATGTGTTGGAAGGCTAATCTGGAAGTAGGTCATCACCGCGAGGACCTTCATCATGGATACGCCAGCCTTCCAACACCTGTTGTCCCTCTTTCCATTACTTACTCTGCGTCAGCGCCGTGTCGCTCAGCATGAGCTCGCCGCTCCACACCCGATTACGTCCCTCCATGCCCAGTTACCCACATGCTGCGGCTGTCCCCACTGCCAGGCGGATGCCACCCAGCTGGCCCCCTGGGGCTGGAGCCGTGGGCTGCGTCGTTACCGTTGTAAGCAGTGTCGGCGAACCAGCTCCCTCCTCACCAAGACGCCTTTGGCCAGATTACGTAAGGCTGAGCATTGGGAGGACTACGCCCAGACTCTCATCGACGGGCTCACTGTCCGCCAGGCCGCCGTCCGCTGCGGTGTTTGCAAGAACACCGCCTTCTTGTGGCGTCACCGCTTCCTGAAGGCGATGGCAAACCACCAGGCAACACGGGAAGAAGGCATTGTGGAAGTGGATGAAACCTTCTTCCTCGAATCGTTCAAGGGGCAGCGAGGGTTGCCTCGTCCGGCAAGACATCGTGGCGGGAAAGGGCGTACCCGGGGGACCGGGCGGGATTACATCCCGGTGATGGTGGTGCAGGACAGGGCGGGCCATCAAGCCGACTTTCAGCTGGAAAGGCTGGATGCGCAGACGGTGAAAGCGGTGTTGCAGCCACTCATCGCGCCCGATGCAGTGCTCTGCAGTGATGGTGCAGGGGTGTATGCCAGTTTCAGCCAAGCGCGGGGCATAACACATCAGGTGGTGTACAACCGTCGAGGTGAGCGAGTCATTGGGGCATACCACATCCAGCATGTGAACGGATATCACCGGCGGTTGAAGGAGTGGATGGAACGATTCCATGGAGTCGCAACCCACTACCTGAGGAATTATCTGGGCTGGCGCAGGATGCTGGAACGTTACGGCAGGGAGGTAAATACCAAGATGTGTTTGCATGAGGCGCTAGGGCACCCGATGCAACACGTAATTGGGACATAGCCTTTTTTTGAGGTTGTAGCGATCGCCCGTAAACAGCCTGCATTGCTGTAAGAGATCTTCTATATACGGGGCTGGTCGTGTCTGAAAGATTGCTCACGTATATTTTTTATGTTTTGTTTTTCAATGAATTAAGAAATAGAACATCACTTTGTACCAGTTCGAAATGTGCTTTGGTTGATTGAGTCATCCAGCGAAGCAGTTACAGTAGGCAATCAGGATTGGCCGGAGAGAGGGTGCAAGACCCGTCTTCGGTTTGACAGGATGTCGGCTCGGAGCATGCGATGAGCAATAGATGCAAAAAGCTAGGATGGTGACCGTCAGGGATGAGCGGGGCTGCGGGAGGCAACCACCCCGATGGGAGGCAGGATGTCGCCGGTTTGGGTTAGACAAACAAACACACGCACACTCAGGACTGGTCAATAAGGATCAGGATGATCCAACGAAATGATGCGCCGTGGTTCGCCCAGGGATAAGGCGATTGGCTACCAGGGAATGGAACTCGCATGATGGAAAAAGGCAGCTTCGGCTGCCTTTTTTCTATTGGGTCATTAACCCGCCAAGACATTCTGTGTCAAAATACCAGCAACATGCCCAGAGGATGCCGATCCTGCGGTGTTCAGCGACCCAAAGTGGTCGAATTGGTGCGGGATCCCACTCTTGTTCCATATTTACTGTTCCCCGCTTCAGCATCCTCCCCGGACGACACGCTCCGGGGGTTTCCATTCAGTTATTTGTCGGAGTCATTCATGTCGGCCAAACAACCCAACCGCAAGCCTACCGGCAAGCGCAAAGAATCAGATGCCAGTGCCCAGGAAGGTCGTGAGCGCAAGCGCGCCGCCAAGCGCAAGGGCCTGAAGGCGGGCTCCCGCCAACAGGTCGAGCAGGCGGGCAAAAAGAGCGGCTCCAAGCAGGCCAAGGATCCACGCATCGGCTCTCGCAAGCCCATCGCGCTGATTGCCGACGAGAAGGGTAGCAAGCCGGTGGCGACCAAGCCTGCGAAAGAGAAGCGGGTGGTGATGACCCCCGAGCAGGAGCTGGCGTCCATCGAGAATGATGATCGCCTCAATGCCTTGCTGGATCGTCTGGATGCCGGTGAAACCCTGGAGGCCGCAGAGCAGGCATGGGTCGATCAGCGGGTTGACCGTTATCAGGAGCTGATGGACGAGCTCGGCATCATCGACAACGACGATGACGAAGATGGCGACATGGATTTTGATGATGCCGATTTTGATGAGCCGAGTCAGCCTGCCTCCGAAGAGGAGCTGTGGGAGCGTTTCTCTCAGGCGGACTACCAGCCTGAAGCCAAACCCGAGCCGAAGAAAAAGTGATGAGTGGATGGATGCTGGCCGCCCTGTTGGGTGGCCTGATTTTGCTGGGGCTTGCCGTCTATGCCGGCACCCTGATGGCGCGTCTCAAACGCCAGCAAGAGATGCAGCAGCACGCCATTGCGGCCCGCAACGAGCGGATTCTGGAGAGTGTCAGGGTGATCGCCCACGCGGTACGAGATGGTCAGTGCGACTACTCAGAAGGCGCCATCCGGCTGACCAATCTGCTGGATGCCTTGCAAATAAAGGGGGGCCGCGCCTTTGCCACCGAGTTCCCGGGGCTCTACGGCCTCTATGAGAAGGTGAAGGAGATGCCGACCCATGAGGCGAGGCGGGCACTCAAGCGCAATGAAGTGATGAAGATGGATCTCGAACGCAGCGGCTACGAGGCCGAGCTGGAGGCGCAGATCCTTGAGGATGTCGCCAGACTGAAGGATTTTCAGTTAAGCCGGTGAGCCCATGACAAAGACAGAGGAAGCAAGCGTGCAAGCAGAACAGATTGTGTGGGATCAGGCCCTGATCGAAAAATACAACTACAGTGGTCCGCGTTACACCTCCTATCCCACTGCGCTGGAGTTCAACGAGGGGTTCGGCTATCCGGACTTTGTCCAGGCAGCGGGCCAGTATCCTGCGCGCAATCTGTCGCTCTACGTGCATATCCCCTTCTGTCACAAGCTCTGCTACTACTGCGGCTGCAACAAGGTCATTACCCGGCACCAGCACAAGGCAGATCAATACCTCGACTACCTCGAACAGGAGATCAAGGCCCAGGCCCCCCTGTTCAAGGAGAGACTGGTCACCCAGCTGCACTGGGGTGGCGGCACACCCACCTATCTGAGCGACCCCCAGACTCGTCGTCTGATGGCCATGTTGCGGGAGCACTTCCACTTCGCCGAGGAGGGGGAGATCAGCATCGAGGTGGATCCCCGCGAGATCGAATTGTCCATGCTGGATGTGCTGCGGGAGCTCGGTTTCAACCGCATCAGCCTTGGCGTTCAGGACTTCAACAAGACGGTCCAGGTCGCGGTCAATCGGGAGCAGGACAACGACTTCATCCGCGCCATGCTGGTCCGTGCCCGTGAGCTGGGGTTCCGCTCCACCAATCTGGATCTCATCTACGGTCTGCCGCACCAGAACCGGGAGAGCTTCCATCACACCCTAGAAGAGGTGCTCAAGACCGACCCGGCCCGCCTCTCCATCTTCAACTATGCCCACCTGCCGAGCCGTTTTGCCGCCCAGCACAAGCTGAAAGAAGCGGACATGCCGGCGCCGCAGGAGAAGCTGGCCATGCTGCAGGACACCATTGCCTTCCTGACCGGCCAGGGTTATCAGTTCATCGGCATGGACCACTTTGCCAAGCCCGATGACGAGCTGGCCGTCGCCCAGCGCGAGGGCAAGCTGCATCGCAACTTCCAGGGCTATACCACCCAGGGGGATTGCGATCTGCTGGGGCTGGGGGTCTCTTCCATCAGCATGATGGGGGATGCCTATTCCCAGAACCAGAAGGATCTCAAAACCTACTACGCCCAGGTCGAGTCACTGGGCCATGCCCAGTGGAAGGGGTGCTCCCTCAATCGGGACGATCTGATCCGTCGTGAGGTGATCAAGCGCCTCATCTGCGATTTTTCCCTGAACTTCGCCGCTGTGGAGCAGGCCCACGGCCTGGTGTTCAAGGAGTATTTTGCCGAGGATCTCAAGCTGTTGCAGACCTTCATCGACGACGGTCTGGTGCGCATGACCGAAGAGGGGCTGGAGGTGGTCTCCACCGGTCAGCTGCTGATCCGCAACATCTGCATGTGCTTCGATGTCTACCTGCGCAACAAGGCGCGCCAGCAGCAGTTCTCCCGGGTGATCTAGGCCGGGCAATGTCGTTGGACAATAAAAAACCGCCTTTCGGCGGTTTTTTATTGGGTTTTACCCTTGCTCAGCGTTGAGCCGCACGGGCACTCAGCTCGGCCTTCTCGGCTTCGCTCAGGAAGGCCAGGATCAGGCCGTTCTGCTGGGCGGTGCGGATTTCGCTCACCGTCATGCCGGCAGCGGGGGCAGCCACCTCGTATTCGTGAGGCAGGTCGATCCCCTCCACCGCCGGATCGTCGGTATTGAGGCAGGCCAGCACGCCGGCCGCCAGGAACTGGCGGATCGGGTGATCGGCCAGACTCGCCACCGTGGTGGTCTGGAGGTTGGAGGTGAGGCAGGACTCGATGCCGATGCGGTGTTCGGCCAGATAGGCCATCAGGGCCGGATCCTGGATGGCCTTGACGCCGTGGCCGATGCGCTCGGCTCCCAGCTCGCGAATGGCCTGCCACATGCTCTCGGGGCCGGCGGCTTCACCGGCGTGCACGGTGACCCGCATGCCTGCATCCCGCACCCGGCGGAAGTGGTCGGTGAAGAGCTCGCCCGGGAAGCCCAGTTCGTCGCCGGCCAGATCGATGGCGACCAGGCGATCGCGATGAGCCAGACAGGCATCCAGCTCCTGCTTGCACTGCTCGGTGCCGAAGGTACGGCTCATGATGCCGATGAGATTGGTCTTGATGCCGAAGTCACGGCTGCCTGCGGCCACACCGTCGATGATGGCTTCGACCACGCCCTGCGGGTGCAGTTTGTGGGTCATCGCCATGTAGGCCGGGCTGAAACGCAGCTCGGCATAGTCGATCCCGGCACGCAGCAGATCTTCCACGTTTTCGTAGGCGACCCGGCGGCAGGCATCGTAGTCGGCCAGCACGGCCACGCCCCAGTCCAGTTTCTTCAGGAAGGCCACCAGACTCGGCTCGTTCTCGACGATCTGCACGTGCGGGCGCAGGGCCTCCAGTTCATCGGCCGGCAGTCGGATGTTGTGCTGACGTCCCAGCTCGAGAATGGTCTGCGGGCGGATGTTGCCATCCAGATGGCGATGCAGGTCGGTCAGGGGGAGGGATCTGTCAATCATGGGGCACCTTCTGCGAGTCGGGTTGGAAAGCCTGCCATTCTAGGCGGGGCGCCTGAAAAAGATACCCCGTTTGCAAGCAAACGGGGTGTGATTGGTCAGGCTTTCCCTCAAGGCGTGATGGGAATCGTTTTTCCCGCAGGCTCAGGGAATGTCGAGCTCCTTGAGCTTGCGGGTCAGGGTATTGCGGCCCCAGCCGAGCAGGCGGGCTGCCTCCTGCTTGTGACCGTGGGTGTGATCCAGTGCCGTCTCCAGCATGATCCGTTCGAACTGGGGCATGGCATCCGCGAGGATATCGGTCTCCCCCAGGGCCAGCTTGGCGGCCACCCAGTCCTGCAACTGTTGCTGCCAGCCACCGGTCAGGGCGGGCTGGCCCGGCTCGGCGGTGCTGGTGATGGGCGTCAGCAGCTCGGTGGGCAGATCGCCTACCAGCACCTCCTGGCCCGAGGCCATCACCGTCAGCCAGCGGCAGACGTTCTCCAGCTGGCGCACGTTGCCCGGCCAGGGCAGGCGGCTGATGTAGGTCTGGGTATCCGGGTGCAGGCTCTTGGCCTCCACGTTCAGCTCCTTGGCGGCTCGCAGCAGGAAGTGCTGGGCCAGCTGGGGGATGTCCTCCCGGCGCTCCTTGAGGGCCGGAATATGGATGCGGATGACGTTGAGGCGGTGGAACAGGTCTTCCCGAAACTCGCCGTCGGCGACCCGCTTCTCCAGATTCTGGTGGGTGGCGGCAATGATCCGTACATCCACCTGCACCGGTTGGTGGCCGCCAACCCGGTAGAACTGCCCGTCCGCCAGTACCCGCAGCAACCGGGTCTGCACGTCCAGCGGCATGTCGCCTATTTCGTCGAGAAACAGGGTGCCACCATCGGCCTGTTCGAAGCGGCCGTGACGAATGTTGTTGGCGCCGGTGAAGGCTCCCTTCTCATGACCGAACAGCTCGGATTCGATGAGATCTTTCGGGATGGCCGCCATGTTAAGGGCGATGAAGTTCTTGTGGGCCCGGGGGCTGTGCTTGTGCAGGGCATGGGCAACCAGCTCCTTGCCGGTACCGCTCTGGCCGTTGATGAGCACCGAGATGCTGGAGCGCGACAGCCGGCCGATGGCGCGGAACACCTCCTGCATGGCAGGGGCTTCGCCGATGATCTCCGGGGTGGTGGTGGCTTCCTGTTGGCGAGCCTTGCGCTTGGTACGTTGCTCCTTGAGGTGGTTCTCGGCCCGGCGTACCAGGGTGACCGCCTCGTCGATGTCGAACGGCTTGGGCAGGTATTCGAAGGCACCTCGCTGGTAGGCGTTGACCGCGCTGTCGAGGTCCGAGTGGGCTGTCATGATGATGATGGGCAGATCGGCCTGGCGGCGATGGATCTGCTCCAGCAGGCTCAGGCCGTCGATGCCCGGCATGCGGATATCCGAGAGGATCACGTCCGGTGAGCGCATCTCCAGTGAACTCAGCAGGGCTTCGCCGTCGGCGAAACTTTCGCATTCGAAGCCTTCGCTGCCAAGGGTGCGCTCCAGAACCCACCGGATGGAGCTGTCGTCATCGACGATCCACACTTTTGCTGTCATGAGGTTCCCTTATTTGCGAAGTGGTAGATAAATGGTGAATTCGGTGTGGCCCGGCCAGCTGATGCAGTCGATGCGCCCCTTGTGCTGATCGATCAGGTTCTGGGCGATGGAGAGGCCCAGGCCCGTTCCCCCTTCCTTGCCGGTGATCATGGGGTAGAAGAGGGTGTCGCGAATGGCGTCGGGAATGCCGGGGCCGTTGTCGATGATCTTGATTTCGGCCGCCAGGCGATAGCGCTGACCATGGATGGTGATCTGGAAGGCGGTGCGCGTCTTGATGCGGATGAGGCCGTCCTGATCCCCAAGGGCCTCGGCGGCGTTGCGCACTATGTTCAGGAACGCCTGTTGCAGCTGGTCCGATTCCATCTCGAATTCGGGGATGCTGGGGTCGTAGTCCCGCTCGATGCGGATCTGCGGCGGCAGCTCCAGGTCCACCAGACGGCGCACCTGCTCCAGCACGGAGTGAACGTTGTGCATCTGGTGACGGCCGGGACGCTGGGGACCGAGCAACCTGTCGACCAGCACCCGCAGGCGATCGGCCTGCTCGATGATGATGCCGGTGTATTCACGCAAGGCCGGGTCGGGCAACTCCTTTTGCAGCAGTTGGGCCGCGCCGCGCAATCCCCCCAGGGGGTTCTTGATCTCGTGCGCCAGGCCGCGCACCAGCTCCTTGGCGGCCTGCTGCTGGGCGTGTTGCTGCAGCTCCTGGCTGATCTTCTTCTGCTGATCGATCTTGCGCAGTTCTACCACTATCAGTCGCTGTTCATGATCGGCCATGGGGCTGACGCTGATCTCTACCAGCCTGGGCTCCCCCTCCACCACCAGGGTGACTTCGCTGTCGGTGAAGCCCTGCCCCGAAATGAGGCACTGTTTGAAACGCTGCAGATCGAGAGAGATGTGCTCCAGCAGGTGGGGCAGTTCGATGCCGATCAGTCGTCGTTCGCTGAGGGAAAGCAGCTGCTCTGCCGCCGGGTTGACGAATTGAATGCAGAGACGTTCATCCATGAGAATGACGGCGGTCAGCAGATTGTCCAAGAGTGTCTTGGCGTTGTCCGAGCGGGTTGGCACAGGTTTCTCCCTAAAGCGGTGCTGTATACCTAGAATGCACCAATATAGTGCATCAAGTTTACCCGCATCGGTGCGTCACATCACCCCTAATTGGCCTTGGGGGCGGCTCTGGGAGCCTGATTCACCGACGCCCTGTGCAGGTAAAAGGTGGTTGGCTTAGATTTAGCAAGGATCGTACCGTCTTTGGCGAGCAACTCGAGCCGTGCCTCGTAAGCGCCCCTATCGAGGTTTTCCACCCGTATGGCCAGGCTGTTGTGAACCAGGGGCACCGCCTTGCCGTTCAGGATCAGGCGCACATCGTATTGCACCGGGACCTGGGGAGAGATCTCGCCCTGGAAGACGATGTTGCCGGTATTGTCGCGCAATGTGCTGCCCGGTTCCGGAGAGATGAGGTCGATCTCCAGGGGAGCCGCTTCCAGGGCTTTCCTGGCATCGACACCGGTCAGGCTGTTGAAGTTGTCCACCTGGACCGAGTGGGGGGCTGTGCCGATGAGCGGCGAGACCCGCAGGTCCACCTCTTTTGCGCTCTTGCCGGGAGGGGGGGCATCGGTGTAGTGGGTCACCCCCTGGGGATCGACCCAGGAGTAGACGCGGGCGGCCTGTGCGGAACAGGAGGCCATCAGCAGGAGGCTCAGCAGCCAGGGTACAGTGTTCATCCATCTCTCCTTGACGGGGTTCACCTTAATCCTATCAGAGAAAAACCATGGGGTCGGGGTGTGAACAGCCGAGGGTGGTACGGCTCCGTGAACGGGATCATCTTTCTGCACGATCGTGCCCGTTTGGCGGTATTTCCGTTGCCAGAATGAAAAAAAACCCGCCAGATGGCGGGTTTGTCATGGGAAAGCGGATTAGACGGAGTAGTACAGCTCGAACTCCAGCGGGTGCGGAGTCATGCGCACGCGGTCAACATCCTGCTGTTTCAGTTCCAGGTAGGAGTTGATGAAGTCATCGCTGAACACGCCACCACGGGTCAGGAACTCACGGTCTGCATCCAGTGCGGACAGCGCTTCGTCCAGGGAACCGGCAACGGTCGGCACTTCGGCGGCTTCTTCCGGCGGCAGATCGTACAGGTTCTTGTCCATGGCATCGCCCGGATGGATCTTGTTGATGATACCGTCCAGACCGGCCATCAGCTGGGCAGCGAAGGCCAGGTACGGGTTGGCAGCCGGATCCGGGAAGCGTACTTCGATGCGGCGGGCTTTCGGGCTCGGCACGACCGGGATACGGATGGAGGCAGAGCGGTTGCGGGCGGAGTAGGCCAGCATGACCGGTGCTTCATAGCCCGGCACCAGACGCTTGTAGGAGTTGGTGGTCGGGTTGGCGAAGGCGTTGATGGCCTTGGCGTGCTTGATGATGCCGCCGATGTAGTGCAGTGCCATCTCGGACAGACCGCCATACAGGTCACCTGCGAACAGGTTGACGCCGTCTTTGGCCAGGGACTGGTGGCAGTGCATGCCGGAGCCGTTGTCGCCAAACATGGGTTTCGGCATGAAGGTGACGGTCTTGTTGTAGGCGTGGGCCACGTTGTGGATCACGTACTTCAGGACCTGCACTTCGTCAGCCTTCAGGGTGAGGGTGTTGAAGCGGGTTGCGATCTCGTTCTGACCGGCAGTCGCCACTTCGTGGTGGTGAGCTTCGACGACCTGGCCCATCTCTTCCAGCACCAGGCACATGGCGGCACGGATGTCCTGGGAGGAGTCAACCGGGGCAACCGGGAAGTAACCACCCTTGACGAACGGACGGTGACCCTTGTTGCCGTGCTCGTAGTCGGTACCGGAGTTCCAGGCAGCTTCTTCGGATTCGATCTTCACGAAGCTGTGGCCCATGGTGTTGGAGAAAGTGATGTTGTCGAACATGAAGAATTCCGGCTCCGGCCCGAACAGCACGGTGTCAGCGATGCCGCTGGACTTCAGGAAATCTTCGGCACGCTTGGCGATGGAGCGCGGATCACGGTCATAGCCTTGCATGGTGGCGGGTTCAAGCACGTCACAGACGATGTTCAGAGTGGTCTCTTCGGTGAACGGGTCCAGTTTGGCGGAAGCCGGGTCCGGCATCAGCACCATGTCAGACTCGTTGATGCCCTTCCAGCCGCCGATGGAGGAACCATCGAACATCTTGCCGTCTTCGAAGAAGTCTTCGTCAACCTGGTGGGAAGGGATGGATACGTGCTGCTCTTTACCCTTGGTGTCGGTAAAACGCAGATCAACAAACTTGACTTCGTGTTCCTGGATCAGGGCCAAAACGTTCTGGGCTGACATGCTAAGTAACCTCCGGTGTTAAAACTCTTTGGGTGAATGCGTCGTCACATTCACATAAGCCAGTATCGTGCCAAGTTTGTGACAGCTTGATTTCAGGGCACTTGCACCGTTTCAGGCTGTCGAGAAACCCGTTCTCATGCCGGTTGCTGCATTAAAGTGGTGCAACCTTGGATCGTTTTGGTGCACCGAGATGGTGCGCCAGCGTATCCAGGCCATCTAAGCAGCCTTTTGCTGCGGGGTCCATGATCCTGATCCTTTGTTGTGCGTGAATGTGTTGCAATTCTGCTAGGCAGATCACAAAGGCGAGAGTACAATTAGCGCCCAATTTTACCCGGTGATTTGAGGCGAGAATGTTAGAGAATTTACGCAATATTGCGATTATTGCGCACGTTGACCACGGCAAAACGACTCTGGTTGATAAGCTGCTGCAGCAATCCGGCACTCTGGATCGCACCAGCGAAGGTCAGGAACGGATCATGGACTCCAATGATCTGGAACGGGAACGTGGCATCACCATTCTCGCCAAGAACACTGCGATCCGCTGGAACGACTACCGCATCAACATCGTGGATACCCCGGGTCACGCCGACTTCGGTGGTGAAGTTGAGCGCGTACTCTCCATGGTTGACTCCGTGCTGCTGCTGGTCGACGCCGTTGACGGCCCGATGCCGCAGACCCGTTTCGTGACCCAGAAGGCGTTCGCCCAGGGTCTGAAGCCCATCGTGGTCATCAACAAGATCGACCGTCCGGGTGCTCGTCCTGACTGGGTAATGGATCAGGTCTTCGATCTGTTCGACAACCTGGGTGCCACCGATGAGCAACTGGACTTCAAGGTTGTTTACGCCTCTGCACTGAACGGTTGGGCCACCCTGGATCAGGACGTCCCGTCCGAGAACATGGAACCCCTGTTCCAGGCCATCGTCGACAACGTGGAAGCCCCGAAGGGCGACGTTGACGGTGCCTTCCAGATGCAAATCTCCCAGCTGGACTACAACTCCTACGTGGGCGTCATCGGTATCGGCCGCATCACTCGTGGTCGCGTCAAGACCAACCAGCAGGTCACCATCGTCGGTGCCAACGGCAAACCGCGTACCGGCAAGGTAGGTCAGGTGCTGGGCTACCTGGGCCTGTCCCGTACCGAAGTGACCGACGCGCAAGCGGGCGACATCATCGCCATCACCGGTCTGGGCGAGCTGAAGATCTCTGACACCATCTGTGACAACAGTGCCGTCGAAGCCCTGCCGCCGCTCTCCGTTGACGAGCCGACCGTGAACATGACCTTCCAGGTCAACACCTCGCCGTTCGCCGGTAAAGAAGGCAAGTTCGTCACCTCCCGCAACATTCTGGAGCGTCTGAACCAGGAGCTGGTCCACAACGTGGCCCTGCGCGTGGAAGAGACCGAAGATCCGGACAAGTTCCGCGTCTCCGGCCGTGGTGAACTGCACCTCTCCATCCTGATCGAAAACATGCGTCGCGAAGGTTACGAACTGGCGGTATCCCGCCCGGAAGTAATCCTGCGTACCGTGAATGGCGAACTGCAAGAACCGTTCGAAACCGTCACTGTGGACGTGGAAGAAGCGCATCAGGGTTCCGTGATGGAGCAGCTCGGCCTGCGTAAAGGCGAGATGACCAACATGACCCCGGATGGCAAGGGTCGCGTCCGTCTGGACTTCATCATCCCGAGCCGTGGTCTGATCGGCTTCCAGACCGAGTTCCTGACCATGACCTCTGGTACCGGTCTGCTGTACCACACCTTCGACCACTACGGTCCGCACAAGGGTGGCAGCATCGGTGAGCGTCAGAACGGTGTGCTGATCTCCAACGCCACCGGCAAGGCCCTGACCTTCGCCCTGTTCGGTCTGCAAGATCGTGGTCGTCTGTTCATCGGTCACGCGACCGAAGTGTACGAAGGCCAGGTGATCGGGATCCACTCCCGCTCCAACGACCTGACCGTCAACTGCCTGAAAGGCAAGCAGCTGACCAACATGCGTGCCTCCGGTACCGACGAAGCCCAGGTGCTGACTCCGCCGATCCGCATGACCCTGGAGCAGGCTCTCGAGTTCATCGACAACGACGAGCTGGTGGAGATCACCCCCAAGGCCATCCGTATCCGTAAAAAGCTGCTGACCGAACTGGATCGCAAGCGCGCCGGTCGTGCTTGATCGATAGCTGTTCATCGACAGACCAAAGAGAGGCCTTAAGGCCTCTTTTTTTATGGGCTCGACATGAGGGCGCATGGTGCCTGAGCTCGATGGAGGCGCATCCGGCCGGTCTGCGGGTGGCCAAATGACCACCCTATCTGACACAATGTCTGCATGATCACGCTTACGAGAAACAAGATGCAGCAGCAGATCCGCGGCCGTCTGGCCCATGCACTCTCCTTCTTGCGCCACGATGGTGCCCACTTCGCCCAGTTTGTCTGGGGCCGCTTCCAGCAGGACAGATTGACGGTGACCGCCGGTTACCTGGCCTATGTCACCCTGCTCTCCCTGGTGCCCATGATCGCCGTGGTGTTCGGCATGATGTCGGCCTTTCCGGTGTTCCAGAGCCTGAAGCAGGCGATGGAGCAGTTCGTCTATCACAACTTCGTCCCCACCGCCGGCGAGATGCTCAAGGAGTACATCGACGGCTTCGTGGCCAACGCCACCAACACCACGGCCGTCGGTATCGGTGCCCTGATCGTGGTGGCCCTGATGCTCATCTCGGCCATCGACAAGAATCTCAACTACATCTGGCGGTCCACCCGAAGCCGGCCCTTGGCCCAGGCATTCGCCATGTACTGGATGATCCTGACCCTGGGCCCCGTGCTCATCGGTGCCAGCATCGCCATCTCCTCCTACATTCTCTCGCTCAGGTTGTTCGCGGCTGACAGCCTGTTCGGTATCGGCTATCTGCTGCTGCGCAGCCTGCCGTTCCTCTTCTCCGTGCTCACCTTCCTGCTGATCTATACCGTGGTGCCCAACTGCCGCGTGCGGCTGACCCACGCCTTCATCGGTGCCCTGGTGGCGGCCACCCTGTTCGAACTGGCCAAGCGCGGCTTTGCCATCTACATCACCAACTTCCCCTCCTACCAGGCCATCTATGGCGCCCTGGCGACCATTCCCATCCTGTTCGTCTGGGTATATCTGAGCTGGCTGGTGGTGTTGCTGGGGGCCGAGACCACCGCCTGCCTCGGGGAGTACGAGAAGCCCGGTGCAGAGGAACTGGCCTGACGCCGGCCGGCCATCACACCGGATCCCGACACAAAGGCGTTGGCCCGGGCAGGGCATTTATTGGTAGCATCGACGACCGCTCATCCCGCAGGATGGGCGGTCGTGCTGTTTTGAGAGGAGAGGGATGTGATTGCACTGATTCAGCGGGTCAGCGAGGCCAGCGTAACGGTAGAGGGAGAGGTGACCGGGGCCATCGGCCAGGGGTTGCTGGTGCTGCTCGGGGTGGAGCAGGGGGATGACGAGGCCAAGGCGGACAAGCTACTGCACAAGGTGAGCGGCTATCGCATCTTCTCGGACGAGAACGGCAAGATGAACCTCAACGTGAGCCAGGTGAGCGGCAGCCTGCTGGTGGTCTCCCAGTTCACCCTGGCGGCGGATACCGGCAAGGGGATGAGACCCAGCTTCTCCGGTGGCGCCCATCCCGCAGATGCAGAGCGACTCTATGAGTACTTCGTGGCTCGCGCCAGGGAGAGCGGCGTGCCGACCGAAACCGGCCGCTTCGCCGCCGACATGAAGGTCAGGCTGCTCAACGACGGCCCCGTCACCTTCTGGCTGCAGGTATAAGGGTGGCAGGCAGGGCAGGACTCAGCGGACGGCAGGACGCGATGCCTGCACACTTCGCAGGTTCTTCACCCTGCCGGTGCTCGCCCGCCCTGGCCATGCTGACGGGTCGCGTGCAGGATGACGTTGCGGTAGCCGGACACGTCGTGGACGTGGGTCGGGCCTATCCACTCCTCTGCCAGTCGCAGAGCCTGTGCCTGTTCGAGCCGGGTGCGGGGCAGCAGATTGATGATGAGGGTTCCGCTCAGGCGGCTGGCCAGCGCCTGATAGAGCGGGGCCTGGAACAGCAGCAGGGGGTTGCCGTCCTGGCTGAACAAATCCAGCAGCACCAGATCGTAGAGCTCCTGGCTCTGGTACAGGAAGTGCAGCGCATCGGCGTGATGCAGCCGAGGCGAGCCCCCTGACGAGGGGAGGAAGAACTGCTGGAACAGGGTGAGGATCTCGGCATCCAGATCCACGCAGTCGTGGTGGGCATCGGGCCAGCGTGCCGCCAGGTGACGGGTGAGATCCCCTCCGCCCAGCCCCAGCTCCAGGATCCGGCTTGCCCGCTTTGGCAACTGCTCCGCGATGCTCCGTTGATGAGGCAGACAGAGGCGGGCCGGCTGGTGGAGGCTCATGGCGGATTGCACCACGCCGTCCATTTCCAGCCAGCGATGACGGGCATTTTCAAGCACCGAAACGCGGCGTTCGGGTTTGGCGCTGAGGTGCAATAAGTGATCGGCTTGGTACGCTTGCAGATTGAAGTCCATGAATTTGCACGGCAAGATGGCTTTCGACCAGTGTAACTCAAGGATGTTGTTATGTACCGGGTGGTCACCCCCCAAACGGCAGCCGAGCTGGATACCTACTACAGGCTGCGCCGGGAGAAATGGTTGCGTCAGTCCTTCCATCTGCCAGTCGGCGCACACTCAAGGATCGCTTTATGTACCGGGTAGTCACCCCAGAAACACCAGCGGAGCTGGATGCTTACTATCAGTTGCGCTGGGAACTACTGCGCAAACCCTTCAATCTGCCCCTTGGCTCCGAGCGTGACGAGTACGATACCGTCGCCATTCACCGGCTGATGCTCTCACCCGACGGAACGCCCATCGCCGTGGGTCGCCTCTTTGTGGGCGGCGATGAAGCCCAAATCCGCTTTATGGCGCTGCGACCCGAATTTCGCGGCCAGGGGCTGGGCGCCCGCATGGTGGAGGATCTCGAGCAGCTTGCCCGCGACGAGAAGGTGAAACGGCTGGTGATGAACGCCCGCCAGGAGGCGGTGGAGTTCTATCGCCGCTGCGGCTTCCTCGAGGTAGGGGAAGGCCCCGTCTCCTTCGGCCGCATCCCTCACCGCCAGATGATCAAGTCCCTGAGTCCCATGCAGACCATCCAGTACCGTCCGGAGTGGTGCCAGGATCTCACCACCCGCTGGTCGCGGGGCATTCCCATCAGCGAGAAGATGGGGGTGCACATCACCCACTACGATGGCCAGACCTTCCACCTCAAGGCCAACCTGGCGGCCAATCTCAACGTCCACGACACCATGTTCGCCGGCAGCATCTACAGCCAGTGCGTGCTGGCGGGCTGGGGTCTCATCTGGTTGCAGCTCAAGGAGGCAGGGCTGGGAGGGGATACCGTGCTGGCCGAGGGCAACATCAAGTATTACCGGCCGGTGAGCGAAGAACCGGAGGCGCGGGTGGCCCGGGAGGGCATGCCCGCCGTGCTCGAGCCGCTGAGGGGCGGAGAGTCCGCCAAATTCAGCCTGCGGGTGCAGCTGTTCAGCGGCCGCAAGCTGGCGGTGGAGTTTGTCGGTCAGTACGTGGTACTGCCCATCAAGCGCGGCGCACGCTGATCCCTGATGTTCACAGCAACAAGGCCTCTTCGCGAGGCCTTGTTCGTTATTGGGCGGCCGGTGGCCGTGGGCGCCAGAGCGGGCCGCTTCGTCCCTGGGCGGGGTAGCGCACACCCGCCTCCCAGCCACAGGCGTCCTGTCCCGTGGGGAAACTCCAGCCCAGGTCGGGCGCATTGAGGGGGCCGCGCCAGCGGGCGAGCAGCTCGGCGCAGCGCCCCTTGTTCAGGACCCCGAGGTCGAGCTGCCACTGGTCTGCGGCCAGGTCGACACCCCCTTGCAGTGCCAGCAGGTGGGTGATGGTGGAGGCACCACCTTGCTCGATCCGCACCTTGCCCTGCTCCGCCCTGGCATCCAGCCTGATCTGATAGAAGGGGGTGTCTCCGCGTTGCATCGCCTGCCACAGCATCTGCGGTGTCAGATCGGGGGGGGTCTGCTCCCTGAACCAGTCATCCAGCAAGGGGTCGATGCCGACCTTGTCCCAGAAGGGATCCTTGCTCTCCAGGCTCAGGCTGCCCTGAAGGGTCCGGCGCCAGTTGGCCGTCTGCTCGCCGGGCTGCCCGTTGAGGTCGGCCTGCAGATCTGCCGCCAGATCCACCTTGCCCGCGAAGGAGACGGGGGAGTGCAGCAACTTGCCCCACTGCTCCAGATCCAGCTGCTTGCCCTGCAACTGCAGGCGGCTCTCCTGCCCGGGCGTCCTGCCCCACTGGCCGCTCAGGTTGAGGGAGCCCTCGTCGGGCAGGGAGGTGGTGAAGGTGTTGAGCTGCCAGGAGCTGGGGGTCAGCTCGCCATCCAGGGTGCCGTTGCGAGCACTGAGACCGTCCCACACCAGCTCGAACCACTTGCTCTCGATGCGGGCGCGCCCCAGCAGGGGGCCTGGCTGGTTGCCCCGCAGGGCGAGATCGTTCAGGTAGAGTTGCCAGCCGGTCAGGGAGAGGGGCAGGGTGTCGTCGAAAGAGAGCACCTTGAGCTTGTCGAAGGCCAGTTTGCGGATGTCGATCTGTTGCGGGCGCCAGCCCTGCCAATCCTGCCACCACCCCTGGGGCAAACTGATGTCCATGCCGCTCAGGGCCAGATCCTTCAGGACGAGCTTCTGCTGCTGGGTGTCGAGGGCCAGCTCGACGTTGAACTCCCCTTCGTATGCTTTGCCCCGCAGCTCGGCATCCAGCTGCCGGGAGGAGAAGGCGAGCTTGCCCTCGACGGCCTCAAGCTGGAACAAGCCGCGGCCCATGTCGCCTAGGGTGCCCGCCAGATAGCCGCTGGGCTGGCTGCCCGCCTGCCAGTCGAAGGCGGTGAGCTGGCCGTTGAAGTTGTTGAGGGAGAGCTCCTGATCGATGGCATTGATGCTCACCTGGGCAAGCTGACCCCTGTCCAGGGTGATGCGGCGCAGGGGGAACTCGCCAGGGGGGATGTCACCAAGCTCGAGTCGCATGGCGCGGGCCTTGAGATCGTGCAGTTGCAGGCTGCGCTCTGGCCAGTTCAGCACCATGCCGGTCTCGAGCAGGCCGTCGAACAGGTTGGTGGTCAGTCTGTCGGTGCTGAGCACCTGCCCCTCCAGCCGCCCCTTGAGGCTGAGACGGGCCAGGGTGAACATGGGGGTCTCCAGCTGGTTGATGCCCAGGGTGAGGTTGGCCTGGGGCTGGCGTCTCGGGTCGATCAGTTCCCAGTCACTCAGGGACGCACTGAGGCCGCGCAGGGTCAGGGCCTCGCTCTGCAGGCTCAGGTTGTCGATGGTGCTGTCGCTGATGGTGAGGGAGTGAACCGGCAGGCTTGGCAACTGGTTGGGGAGCGGCAGCTTGATGACGGGACGGATGAGGTCCAGGTGGGCGATGCGCACATCCCGGTTCAACCAGTCGATGTGCTCGATCTCCAGATAGAGTTTTTCCAGCTGTACCGCATCCCCATAGCGCACCTGTTCCGCCAGCAGGGTGTAGGGGTGCAGCGGATTGAACACCAGCCGGCCTATGGTGACGGGCACCCCGGTCTGCTGGCTGAGCCAGTTGGCGATGGGGCCTTTGGCGCGCTCGGCATCGAACAGGCCGAGACCGACCCAGACAAAGAGCAGCAGGAAGGCGAGGGTGTAGAGCAGGCCGCGGAGCCAGGAATTCATCAGTGCTTTCCTCCTGTTTCTGTTGCTTGGTCAGGCATTCGAGTAGTGATCCCGTAGACCGAGCCAGCATCGTATCAAGGGTTCGACATGGCTCGGGTGTTTATCCATCAGGCAAGGTGACCCTCTTCTGCATCTGCCTTGGTCAAGCATTGGAGTAGTGGTCCCGCAGGCCCAGCCAGCGGCGGATCAGGGGCTCGACATGAGCCGGGTGTTTGTCCATCAGGCAAGGTGACCCTCTTCTGCATCTGCCTTGGTCAAGCATTGGAGTAGTGGTCTCGCAGGCCCAGCCAGCGGCGGATCAGGGGCTCGACATGAGCCGGGTGTTTGTCCATCAGGAAGCGCGCCATCTTCTGCACCTGAGGGATGAGCGGCTGGTCGCGCACCAGATCGGCGATCTTGAGATCGGCCAGGCCGGTCTGGCGGGTACCGAGCAGCTCGCCTGGGCCACGCAGCTCCAGATCCCGCTGGGCGATGAGAAAGCCGTCGTTGGTCTCCCGCAGTACCCCGAGGCGGCTCTGGGCGGTCTTGGACAAGGGGGCATGATAGAGCAGCACGCAGTGAGAGGCCACCGACCCCCGCCCGACCCGGCCGCGGAGCTGGTGCAACTGGGCCAGCCCCAGTCGCTCGGGGTTTTCGATGATCATCAGGCTGGCATTGGGCACATCCACCCCCACCTCGATGACGGTGGTGGCGACCAGCAGTTGCAGTATGCCCGCCTTGAACTCCTCCATCACCCGCTGTTTCTCGACGGGGCGCATCCGGCCGTGTACCAGGCCGATGTGCAGGCCGGGCAGCAGGGTTTGCAGCTCGGCGGCGGTGTCTTCGGCGGCCTGGCACTCCAGCACCTCCGACTCCTCGATCAGGGTGCAGACCCAGTAGGCCTGCTTGCCCTCCTCGCAGGCGAGCCTCACCCGCTCGATCACATCCTGGCGGCGACTGTCCGGCAGGGCGACTGTGGTGATGGGAGTGCGGCCCGGCGGCAGCTCGTCGATGATGGAGGTGTCGAGGTCCGCATAGGCGGTCATCGCCAGGGTGCGGGGGATGGGGGTGGCGGTCATGATGAGCTGGTGGGGATGCACCCCTTCCCGCTCTCCTTTTTCTCGCAGGGCGAGGCGCTGATGCACGCCGAACCTGTGCTGTTCATCGATGATGACCAGGGCGAGGCGCTGGAATACCACCTGCTCCTGGAAGATGGCGTGGGTGCCCACCACCATCTTGACGCTGCCGTCCGCGATGGCGGCCAGCGCCTCTTCCCGCGCCTTGCCCTTCTGCTTGCCCGCCAGCCAGCCCACCTTGATGCCGAGCGGCTCCAGCCACCTGGCGAAGTTGATGGCGTGCTGTTCGGCCAGCAGCTCGGTCGGGGCCATCAGCCCCACCTGGCAGCCGTTGCCGATGGCCTGCAGGGCGGCCAGCGCCGCGACCAGCGTTTTACCTGAGCCCACGTCCCCCTGCACCAGCCGCATCATGGGGTGGCTCTGCTGCAGATCCCTGGCTATCTCCGCCACCACCCGGCTCTGGGCGCCGGTGGGGGTGAACGGCAGGGCGCCGAGCAGTTGCCGGACCAGCTCGGGAGCGGGTTTGAGGGCGCGGGCCAGCTGGGTCTGTGCCTGGGCGCGCACCTTCAAGACCGAGAGGTTGTGGGCCAGCAGCTCTTCCAGTACCAGCCGCTGCTGTGCCGGGTGCTGGCCGCTCTCGAGCAGGGCCAGCGCCACCGAGGGAGGCGGGCGGTGCAGCAGCTTCAGGGCGGCGGCAAGATCGATCTGCTGGGGATAGAGGCCGGCAGGCAGCAGCTCCTCGACCCCGTAGAGGTCGAGCTGGGCCAGGGCCTGATCCGTGAGGCTGCGCAGGGTGAGCTGGCGCAGCCCCTCTGTGGTGGGGTAGACGGGGGTGAGGGCCTCTTCGGTCTGGCCGGCCTGCTCCTCGCCGAGCAGCTTGTACTCGGGGTGGGCCATCTCCAGGCCGTACTTGCCGGGACGTGTCTCGCCGAAGCAGCGGATAAGGCGGCCCTGGGCCAGGCTGTTTTTCTGGGCAGCGGTGAAATTGAAGAAGCGCAGGGTCAGGCTGCCGGTGCCGTCGCTGATACGGCACACCAGCATGCGGCGGCGCCCCATTACCAGCTGGGTGTCCTGGATCTCGCCCTCGACGGCACCGTGCAGGCCGGGCGGCAGATCGCCGATGGGCCACACCTGGGTGCGGTCCTCGTAGCGCAGGGGGAGGTGGAACAGCAGGTCCTGTACCGTGGCCAGCCCCAGCCGCTCGAGTTTCTCCAGCATCTTGCTGCCGACACCCTTGAGGCTGTCGAGGGAGATTTTATCCAATTTCATCAATTAGATGCCCGAAAACACTGTAAATATGTCCAGATGATAGGGGTTGTTGCGGCCTCGATGCAAGCCGCGTTGTGCCGTTCCGGGCTGGTGGGCAAGGGAGCGGGGGGAGGGTCATCCATGAAAAAGGCCTGCCGGAAACGGCAGGCCTTTTCACTGACGGGGCGCCCTGGCGGTCAGATGATGCGCTTGAGCAGGAGGTGAGCCTTGACCCTGTGGATCCGGGCCAGCAGCTTGCGCACCTGATCCGGGTAATCCTTGATCTGCTCTATCTGGTCGAAGTGACTGATGCGGCGGGTGTGGGCCAGGATGTTCTCCCGCTCCGCACTGAACTGCTCGCGCAGGTGATGGTGCTGGTCGTGTACCAGCAGGCCGTTCTCCAGATCCAGCGCCCAGGCTCGGGGATTGAGGTTGTTGCCGGTGAGCAGGGCCCACTCCTCGTCCACGAAGATCCCCTTGAGGTGATAGGAGTTCTTGTCGCAACACCAGAGCATGAGGTTGAGCCGGCCGTTGTCGATGTGGTGCTGGTTGCGCTCGGCAAACTTGCGCAGGTTGGTTTCGTAGAGATAGGGCAGACCGCCTATGGTGGAGAACTTCTCCTCTGGCGGGATGAAGAAGTCGTTGGCGGTCTTGTCGCCCACGACGATGGTCACCTTGCAGCCGCGTCTGAGCAGCCCTTCCACGTCCTTGTTCAACTCCTTGGGGGGGTTGAAGTAGGGGGTGCAGATGAAGATCTCCCGCTCGGTAGCCCGCACCAGGTTGCGGATCATCCGGTTGAGCTGGTTGCCCCGCTTGCCCAGGCCCACCATGGGGGTCACGGCGATCTCCCGATCGTTGGGCTGGATGCTCTCGAAGCGGTACTGGCAGAGGCGCAGACGCTGCTTGAAGCGGCGGATCGGTCCCTTGAGCTGCTTGGCGCCGGGGATGCCGGTGCGATCCAGCCGCTGGACGGCCTCGCTGCCGAGGAAGACGTCATCCACGTAGTTGACCATGCTGCGGGTCAGTGCCGGGCTGTGGATCTGGTGATAGCGATCGAAGCGGTAGCGCTCCTGCTGGTGCAGGTAGATGTCGTTGAGGCTGGCGCCGGAGTAGAGCAGGGTGTCGTCGAAGATGAAGCCCTTGAGGTGCAGCACCCCGAGTAGCTCGCGGCCCTTGACCGGCACGCCGTAGATCTCGATCTGGTGTTGGTGGCTGGCGGCCATGGCCTGGTACATCAGGTGGTTGCCCCCCTGCTT
Source organism: Aeromonas sp. s6 (assembly GCF_040907815.1). NCBI lineage: Bacteria > Pseudomonadati > Pseudomonadota > Gammaproteobacteria > Aeromonadales > Aeromonadaceae > Aeromonas > Aeromonas sp. s6. Next base: position 37,983 of record NZ_JBFOCN010000011.1, on the reverse strand, counting down.
GCCCTTGCCGATCAGGCCGCGCTGGGCGCGGTGGAAGTCGACGAACACCTTGATGTCGAGAGAGGGATTGCGCTGCTTGGCGGCATAGAGGGCGGAGAGGATCTCCCGTCCCGCCTCGTCATCCTGCAGATAGAGCGCGATCAGATAGATGCGCTGGGTCGCATGGGAGATGAGCGACAGGATCCGGCTCTTGAAGTCTTTGGCGCTGCTGAGTATCTGGAACTGATCCGCGGCAACCGCGATCTGGGGTAAGCGGGTCAGCAACTGTCGATAATGTGCCGATGAATGCATAGAGAAGCCTGAAATCACGGGATGAAGCGTTCCACTCGGGGCGAAGAATAGGCAATTCTAGCAATCTGTGGCGATGGGCCCAAGCAAGAATCCGTAAAAAGTCGGTGCAATATCACATCGGGGCCGACGGATGCGGCCCCGATGTGTTTCCGTCAGAGGATGGCGCTGGCCGTGGCCACGATGAGGAAGGCGATGGTGCCGAGCAGGGTCTCCATCACGGTCCAGGTCTTGAGGGTGGTCTTCTCGTCCATGTTCAGGAAGCGGCTGACCAGCCAGAAGCCGGAGTCATTGAAGTGGGAGAGCACGGTGGCACCCCCGGCGATGGCAATGACGATGAAGGTCAGATCCAGTTCGCTCAGGCCGGTGGTGGCGGCCACGGTCGGCGCCATCAGGGCGGCGGTAGTGGTCAGGGCCACGGTGGCGGAACCCTGAGCGACCCGCAGCGCGGCGGACACCAGGAAGGCTGCCAGGATCACCGGCATGCCGGTATCGGAGAGCACGTCGGCCAGCGCGGTGCCGATGCCGCTCGCCCGCAATACGCCGCCGAACATGCCGCCAGCACCGGTGACCAGGATGACGGCGCAGACCGGGGCCAGGGCGTCGTTGCAGAACTTCTCGAGCTGCACCTTGCCCTGGCTCTGGCGGAACATCCAGAGGGCGTACAGCACAGTGATGAGCAGGGCGACCGGAGTCTTGCCGACCATGCGCAGCACGTTGACCCAGTCCGCACCCTTGTCGATGACGCCCATGACGCTCAGGGTATTGAGGCCGGTATCCATGAAGATGAGCACCAGCGGCAGCAGCAGGATGGAGATCACCTGGCCGAAGCTCGGCGCCTTGTCGGAGAGCTGCTCGGCACTGGCAGTGAAGCTCGGGGGCAGGGGCAGCTCAAACTTCTTGCCGGACCAGAGCCCGAACAGGTAAGCACCCAGATACCAGGTGGGCAGCGCGACCAGCAGGCCCACGATGGTGAGCAGACCGATGTTGGCACCCAGCAGCTCGCTGGCGGCCACCGGGCCCGGGTGGGGCGGCAGGAAGGCGTGCATCACCGCAAAGGCACCGGCGGAGGGCAGGGCATACTTGAGGACGGAGCCGCCGAACTGCTTCGCCACGCTGAAGATGATGGGCAGCATGACGATGAGGCCGGCGTCGAAGAAGATCGGGAAGCCGAACAGCAGGGAGGCCACACCCAGCGCGAAGGGGGCGCGGTGGGAGCCGAAGCGGTTGATCAGGGTATCGGCCAGTACCTTGGCGCCCCCCGTCATCTCCAGGATCCGGCCTATCATGGCGCCGAGGCCGACCAGCAGCGCGACCGAGGCCAGGGTGCCGCCGAAACCGGTCAGCATGGTGGGGATCACCTGGTCATAGGTGACCCCGGTGGCCAGGGCCGTCAGCATGCTGACCAGGGTCAATGCCACGAAGGCATGTACCTTGAATCGCATGATCAGCACCAGCAACATGACAATGGCTCCGCCCGCTACCGAGAGCAGATAGGCGACATCGGGTGTGTTCATTGCTCCGTCCATAAAATTGTCCTCAAATGGTTCTAGTTGTTGTTCTGCACATTTCTGTGCTGCACTTCACATTGCGAAACGTTACCGGTAACATGTTACCGGTAACGTGGTAGCTTAGAACCCATCAGGCGAACGTTTTTTGAAAAGTGAGAGAGAGGTCAAATAATGGCGGGCAAGTGCATTATCGTGATGGGTGTGTGTGGCAGCGGCAAGTCCAGCATCGGCCTCAAGGTGGCCAATGCCCTGGGGGCCAAGTTCATCGACGGCGATGATCTGCACCCTCGCGCGAACATCCAGAAGATGGCGGCGGGCAACCCGCTCAACGACGAAGACAGGGCCCCCTGGCTGGAGCGGATCCGCGATGCGGCCTACAGCCTGGAGCGCAAGAACGAGCTCGGCGTCATCGTCTGCTCGGCCCTCAAGAAGCAGTACCGCGACCAGATCCGCGAGGGTAACGACTCGGTGAGTTTCCTGTTTCTGGATGGCAGCCAGTCCCTCATTCTCGAACGGATGCGGGCACGGCAGGGCCACTTCATGCGCGAAGCCATGGTACAAAGCCAGTTTGATACCCTGGAGCGACCGGATGACGAGCCCGGCGTGTTTCGCATCGATATCGACGGGACCTTCGAACAGGTGGTCGACCGTGCCGTCACCGCGCTGACGCAGGCGCAATGAGCCATGTCGCGCGCCCGGCTGCGGCCGACCGCGCCCGTATATAGAGTTGGAGAGAAAGCTATGACCCATCCCGTGATCACCCAGGTGACCAACCGCATCCGCGAGCGCAGCACCGCCCGCCGTGCCCGCTTCCTGGCCCGCATCCAGCGCCAGGCCGATCAGGGCAAGACCCGCGCCTCCCTCTCCTGCGGCAACCTGGCCCACGCCGTGGCCGCCTCGAGCTGTGACGAGAAGGGGCGGATCCTCGACATGACCCGCGCCAACGTGGCCATCGTCACCGCCTACAACGACATGCTGAGTGCCCATCAGCCCTATCAGGGCTACCCGGACATCATCAAGGGCGCCCTGGCCGAGCTCGGCCACAGCGCCCAGGTCGCCGGCGGCGTGCCCGCCATGTGCGACGGCGTGACCCAGGGCCAGCCGGGGATGGACATGTCCCTCTTCTCCCGGGATCTCATCGCCCAGGCCACCGCGGTCTCCCTCTCCCACAACACCTTCGACGCCACCCTGCTGCTCGGCATCTGCGACAAGATTGCCCCGGGCCAGATCATGGGGGCGCTTTCCCACGCCCACCTGCCCACCGCCTTCGTGCCTGCCGGCCCCATGGCGAGCGGCATCAGCAACGACGAGAAGGTAAAGGTGCGCCAGCAGTACGCTGCCGGTGAAGTGGGCCGCGACGCCCTGCTCAAGATGGAGTGCGGCGCCTACCACGCGGCGGGCACCTGCACCTTCTACGGCACCGCCAACACCAACCAGCTGGTGTTCGAAGCCATGGGCCTGATGCTGCCGGGCTCCGCCTTCGTGCATCCCCACAGCGAGCTGCGCCACGCCCTCACCGAGGAAGCGGCCCGCCGCATCAGCGCCATGATCCCGGGCTCCCCGGCCTATCGCCCCCTGAGTGCGGTGATCGACGAGCGCGCTCTGGTCAACGGCCTGGTGGCCCTGCTCGCCTCCGGCGGCAGCACCAACCACAGCATTCACATGGTGGCGCTGGCCCGCGCCGCCGGGCTGGAGCTGACCTGGGACGACCTGAGCGATCTCTCCGACGTGGTGCCGCTCCTGGTGCGCATGTACCCGAACGGCCCGGCGGACGTCAACGCCTTCGAACAGGCGGGGGGCGTGCCCGGCCTGATGCGTCGTCTGGCCGAAGAGGGGCTGATCCACCTGGATGCCACCCCGGTCTTCGGCGAGATGCAGGACTACCTCAGCCGTCCGGCACTGGTGGATGGCAAGCTGGTGTGGCAACCGGTGGGCGAGAGCGCGGATCCGAGCGTGCTCTCCCCCTCTGGCAGCGAGTTCCAGGCCACCGGCGGCACCAAGCTGCTGGCGGGCAACCTGGGCCGCGCCGTGGTCAAGGTCTCCGCCGTCGCGCCCGAGTATCGGGTCATCGAGGCCCCGGCCCGGGTCTTCTCCTCCCAGCATGCGGTGGAGGCGGCCTACAAGGCCGGTGAGTTGAACCAGGACGCCGTCATCGTGGTGCGCCACAACGGCCCGGCCGCCAACGGCATGCCGGAGCTGCACAAGCTGATGCCGGTGCTTGGCAACCTGCAGAAGGCGGGTCACAAGGTGGCCCTGGTCACCGACGGCCGTCTCTCCGGCGCCTCCGGCAAGATCCCGGCCGCCATCCACGTCACCCCGGAAGCGCTGCACGGCGGGGCCATCGGCCTGCTCACCGATGGCGACCTGCTGCGGGTGGATGCCGAGTCTGGCCGCCTCGACTGCCTGACCGATTTGAGCGGCCGTACCCAGGCCGAGATCGACCTCACCCTGGAACAAGAGGGGTGGGGCCGTGAACTGTTCAGCGTGATGCGTCGCGCGGTATCGAGCGCCGAGTGCGGCGCCACCATCTTTGACTAAGGAAGAGCTATGCAGAACTGGAAAGTGACCCCTGCCGAGGTGTTTGCCGCCTCCCCCCTGGTACCCGTGATGGTCATCAACGACCTGGAGCAGGCCCTGCCGATGGCCAAGGCCCTGCTGGATGGCGGCATCTCGGTGTTCGAGATCACCCTGCGCACCCCGGTGGCGCTGGACGCCATCGCCCTCATCGCCAAGGCGATGCCGGATGCCATGGTCGGTGCCGGTACCGTGCTCAACTGCGCGCAGTTTGATGCCGCCGTCGCTGCCGGTGCCCGCTTCGTCATCTCCCCGGGCATGACCCCGGCCCTGCTGGCCCATGCGGCCAAGAGCACGGCGCCGCTGATCCCGGGGGTGGCCACCCCGTCCGAGGTGATGCAGGCGCTGGAAGCAGGCTACGACCACCTCAAATTCTTCCCGGCCGAGGCGAACGGCGGCACCAAGGCACTCTCCGCCATCGCGGCGCCCCTGCCCCAGGTGAAATTCTGCCCCACCGGCGGCATCGGCCCGAAAAACGTGGCCGACTACCTGGCGCTGAAATGTGTGGCCACCGTCGGCGGCTCCTGGATGCTGCCGGCAGACGCCGTCAAGAGCGGCAACTGGGAGGAGGTGACCCGCCTCTCCCGGGAAGCGGTTGAATTGGTTAAACGCTAAGCAAATATCGTTTAGAAAAATTAAACAGGCCACCCCCGGGTGGCCTGCTGTTTTTCCGCCCCCGGAGGGGGGGGCGTTTGCTTCCGACCTCGCCCTGGCTTAAGGTCGGGGGCCGCCCCTCTCCCCTGGAGCCTTCATGTCCTGTCTGCATCCATCCTACCCGCAAGGGCACTTCACCGCGCTGCACTGCCACCCCCATGCCCAATACTGCTATCTGCACGACGGGGGCGGCATCATCACGGGGCGAGGGGAGGGAGAACTGCTGGTGGCGGGCCAGATCTGCTTTATTCCGGCGGGGTGGGAGCACGAGTTTCGCGTGCTGCGCCGCTCCCGGCTCTCCCTCCTCTATGTGCCGACGTCGGCCCGCACCGCCTTCGGCCCCTTGCAGGCCAGCCCGCTGCTGGCGGGCCTCTTCGCCCGCCTGCCCGAGCTGGCCGAGGAGGAGGTGAAGGGGGCCTATCTGACGGTGCTTGGCCAGGAGCTGGAGCGCGCCGACCCGCTCGCAGCGCGCATTCACCTCGCCGGGGAGCTGGACCCGCGCCTGTTGCGGGTGCTGGACAGGGTGTGCCAGGCGCCCGCCATCCATCTGACGCTGGCGGCGCTGGCGGCAGATTGCGGCGCCTCGGTGCGTACCCTCAACCGGCTCTTCCTCCAGCAGCTGGGGTGCAGCTTTCGCCAGTGGCGGGAGCAGGTGGTGCTGGGACGGGCGCGCCAGTTGCAGCACCGGGGGCTCACGCTGGCCCAGATCGCCGATCGGCTCGGCTACGAAGATCCCGGCGCCTTGTCCCGCGCCCTCCAGCGCCTTGCCCGGCGCGAACCGGCGGCCTGAGGGTCCGTCGTCTGCCTTCCTGCCCGCCATGGCGGTGTCTGCGGGTTGCCGGCAGTCAGCGCCGCGAGCCGATATCTGCATCCTCCTTGCTGCCTGCCAGCAGACAGGTCACCTCGTCGGTGTGGCAGATCCGATCGCCGCGAAAGGTGAAGAGACCGCTCACCTTGCAGACCAGGGTGCCGCCGTCCTGGCGGGTGGCCCGTACCACATGGGTCGAGTGCACCCGCTCCCCCTGCTCCAGGGTGGCGACAAACTCGATGCTCGCCCCGGCCAGATGGCGGCGCAGTGTGGCGATGTGCTGGTGAAACGCCGGGTAGTCGAGCCGCTCGCCGTTCACCTCCTGGCAGTAGTCGGGGGTGAACCAGTCGTCGAGCTCCGCCATGGGGAAGGCGGGATCGCAGATGACGCGCTGCAGGCAGGCTTTCAATCGTTCGGTGTGGTGCATGGTCTGCTCCTGACAGGGGGGATGGAGGAGCCAGCATAGGCCAGGGGACGGCGAGGGGAGAGGGGAGAAGGCGCCATCATGGCGGTCGAACGCGCCATGATGGCCGGGGATCAGCCGAGGCTTTCCCCCTCATAGAGGGAGAAGCCGATGTCCTTGCACCTGGTCGCCAGCGGCTGGCCGCCGAGGCGGGCCAGCAGCATGATGGCGGCTTCGCGACCTATGGTCTCGCGGGGGGTGACGATACTGGCGAGCTTGGGGGTCATGGCGTGGCCGATGTCGAGGGCGTTGCTGCCGGCGATGGCCACCTGCTGGGGTACCGGGATCCACCTGGCCTGGCATTGCAGCAGGGCCCCCACCGCCAGGTCGTCGTTGGTGCAGAACAGGCCGTCGAGATCGGGGAAGCGCGCCATGGCCTGGGCCAGCAGCTCTCCCCCCAGGGTGAAGCTGGAGGATTGCTCCGTCAGCAGGTGCTGGCCGGTCAGACCGAAATCGGCCATCGCCTGGTAGTAGCCTTCCATTCGCAGCTGGGTGCGCACGTCGAGCCGGGCACCGAGGTAGATCACCTTGCGCCGTCCCCGGCGCAGCATCTCTGTTACCATGGCCCGGGCGGCGGCCCGGTGATCCATGCCCACCACCATGTCGATGGGGGAGAGGGGCAGATCCATGGTCTCCACCACCGGGATGCCGGCGGTGGCGATCATCTTGCGGGTGCGCTCGGTGTGCTGGGTGTCCGAGAGGATGAGCCCGTCCACGTTGTAGGAGAGGAGCGAGGCGACCTGCTCCTCCTCCCGCTCCGGGCTGTAGCCGTAGTGGGCGAGCAGGGTCTGGTAGCCGGCGGGCCGGGTCACCGCCTCGATGCCGTGGATCACCGCCGAGAAGACCTGGTTGGAGAGGGAGGGGATCAGGATGCCTATCGCCTTGCTGGTGGCGTTCGACAGCATGTCCGGCGCCCGGTTCGGGATGTAGCCGAGCTCCTCCACCGCGGCGGCGATGCGCTCGCGGGTCCCTTCGGCCACGGCGGACGGGTCGCGCAGGTAGCGGCTGACGGTCATCTTGGTGACACCGGTCAGGTCGGCAATGTCCTGCAGGGTAGGGCGGCGCTTGCGGGTGTCGTTCATCTGGGGATCCGGCAAAAAATGTTACACGTAACATTACCGTTTTTGCACGGCAATGTCAGCATATGACGCCATCAACAGGGGGCAGGGGATGATCAAGGGCAGGTGTTTCGAGGGGATCCACTTCGAGCAGCAGGAGGTGGAGGGGGAGCAGTTCCAGGGGTGCCGCTTCATCGGCTGTCACTTCTCCTGGCTCGATCTCGGGGAGTGCCGCTTCGTCGACTGCAGCTTCTATGACAGGGAACGGGAATTGGGATGCCTGTTTCAGGGCTGCGATCTGCGGGAGGCGAGCTTCCTGCGCTGCGATCTCACCCTGGCGGACTTCGGCCGCAGCCAGTGTCTTGGGCTGGAGATGCGCGACTGCCAGGCCATGGGGATCAACTTCGCCCACGCCAGCTTCGCCAACCGGATCACCGCCAAAAGCTACTTCTGCGAGGCCCACCTCACCGGCAACAACTTCAGCTACGCCAACTTCGAAAGCTGCCTGCTGGAGCGGTGCGAGCTTGCCGGCAACCGCTGGCAGGGGGCCAACCTGCTTGGCGCCTCCCTGGCGGGCTCGGATCTCAGCGGCTCCGAGTTCGGGCAAATCGACTGGACCAGCTTCAACCTGCAAGGCTGCGATCTGCGCCAGTGCGATCTGCCCGGTCTGGATCTGCGCCGGGTCAACCTCGCCGGGGTGCAGATCACTGAAGATCAGCAGCAGGGGCTGCTGGAGCAGATCGGGCTGGTGGTCTTCCCCTGAGCGGGGTGGAAAAGAGGTAAGTTTTCATCATCGGGGCGGGCGGTGTGGTGCCCCCCCTGGCAAGCAAAAAGCCTGCGCGATGCAGACTTTTTGTCGGGTGAAGTGGTAAACGACGCGGTGTTGCTGTCTTTTGCTCCCTGCTCCCCTCGCGGGAGAAGGGCTGGGGATGAGGTAGCGGACTCCGATCGGGCACCGCCAAGGCGGGCTTAGCGTCTGGCCAGCCACTTGGTCGGGTTGATGGCCTCGCCCTGATAGCGGATCTCGAAGTAGAGGCCGGAGCGCTCCTGTCCGCCGCTGTCGCCGACCAGAGCCACGGGCTCACCCTGCTCCACCTTTTGTCCCACCTGGCGCAGCAGCGACTGGTTGTGGCCGTAGAGGCTCATGTAGCCCTTGCCGTGGTCGATGACCAGCAGCATGCCGAAGCCGTCGAGCCAGTCGGCGTAGACCACCTGGCCCGGTGCCACCGCCTTGACCTGGGTCCCTTCGCTGGCGCCGATTAGGGTGCCCTTCCACTTCAGCTCGGCGGTACGCGGCGAGCCGTAGGAGATGAGGATGGGGCCCTGCACCGGCCAGCGCAGGTTGCCACCCGTGCTCAGACCGCCGTAGCCGTTGCTGCTTGCCTTGGCGCTGTTGCGGGCAGCAGCTTGCTGCTGCGCCACCTTGGCCTGCTGTTCGGCGACGCGCTGCTGCTGGGCCGCTAGCCGCTGCTGTTCGCCGACCTGGCGCTGCTGGGCCGCGATCCGCTGCTGCTCCTCGATGCGCTTCTGCTCGGCTGCCAGGCGCTGGGCCTCCAGACGGCGCTGGCGCTCCTGCTCGGCCTTGATCTTGGCGAGGCGCTCCCGCTCGGCCCGTTCGCGGCGTTCCTTTTCTTCCTGCTGACGACGCAGCTCTTCCAGCCGCGCCTTGAGCGCCTTCTCCGCCTTGACCAGCTTGTCGAGCTTCTGCTCGTCGGCCTGCACCGACTGCTGCAACTGGTTGCGCACCTTGGCACGGCTCTGCTGGCTGGCCAGCAGGCTCTGGTGATGCTCCTGCTGCTCGCCGAGCAGGGTCTGGAGGCGGTTCTCAGTCTCCCTGGTGGCCTGCTGGTTCTTGGCCAGCTTGTCACGGGTGGCGCGCAGGGCTTCAATGGCCTCGATACGGGCCTTGTTGAGGTAGTCGAAATAGTCGAGGGCGCGGCTCAGTTTGGCCGGATCCTGCTGGTTGAGCAGCAGTTTGAGGTAATCGTGGTTGCCCGCCTGGAAGGCGCTTTCCGCCTGCTTGGCCAGCAACTGCTTCTGGTGTTTGGCTTGCTGCTCCAGTGCCAGCTTGTCCTGCTGCAGGGACGCCAGCTTCTGCTGGTTCTGCCGGAGTTGCTGTCTGGTCTGCTCGAGTTTGGCGGCGGCAGCCGAAATGGCCTGCTCGTCAGCCTTGAGCTGGGTGTTGAGCTTGGCAAGCTCCTGCTTGCTGAGCTTGAGGGTCTGTTGCTGTTCCTTGATCTGGGACTGCATGGCCCCCAGCTGCTGGTTCGCAGCCTGGGCTGTGCCGGTACCGCCGATCAGGCAAAAAAACAGCGCGCCGGCCAACAGGCCGACGCGACTGGTTTTCTGTGAAATAATTTCGCATCCCCGCATGGGGCAGGATTATTTCAGAATCATCAGGGGCTTGCCAGTCATTTCCGGCGGCACCGGCAGACCCATCAGGGTCAGCATGGTGGGGGCCAGATCGGACAGTTTGCCACCTTCGGCGACCTCGGCTTTACGACCGAAGTAGATGAGGGGAACCGGCAGATTGGTGTGGGCGGTGTGGGCCTGACCAGTCTCTTCGTCCATCATCTTCTCGGCGTTGCCATGGTCGGCGGTGATGAGGCACTCGCCGCCCACTTCCGCCAGGGCGTCGGTGACGCGACCGATGCAGTGGTCGACCGCTTCACAGGCTTTGACGGCCGCATCGAACACGCCGGTGTGGCCGACCATGTCGCCGTTCGGGTAGTTGCAGATGATGACGTCGTACTTGCCGCTCTTGATGGCCGCAACCAGCTTGTCGGTCAGCTCTTCGGAGCTCATCTCCGGCTGCAGGTCATAGGTAGCCACTTTCGGGCTCGCTACGATTTCGCGATCTTCGCCGCTGAAGCAGGCCTCTTCGCCACCGTTGAAGAAGAAGGTGACGTGGGCGTACTTCTCGGTCTCGGAGATGCGCAGCTGGGTCTTGCCCTGCTTGGCCAGCCACTCACCCAAGGTATTGACCAGGGCGGTGGGCGGATAGGCGCAGGCGGTTTTGATGTCGGCCGCGTATTCGGTCAGCATCACGAAGTGCAGGGCCGGGGTGGCGGTGCGGGCGAAGCCGGTGAAGTCGGTATCGACGAAGGCGCGGGTGATTTCGCGGGCGCGGTCGGCACGGAAGTTCATGAAGATCAGCGCATCGCCGTCGATCATCGGTACAGCGTCGCCGATGCGGGTGGCTTTGACGAACTCGTCGTTCTCGTCGCGGGCATAGGCAGCGGCCAGCGCGTCGGTGGCGTTGTCGGCGGTGAATTCGCCCTTGCCCTGGGTCATCAGGTCATAGGCCTGCTGCACGCGATCCCAGCGGTTGTCGCGGTCCATGGCGTAGTAACGACCGATCATGGAGGCGAAACGACCCTTGCCCAGTCGGGCAAACAGGGCGTCGAACAGCTCGATGGAGGACTGGGCACTGCGCGGCGGGACGTCGCGGCCATCCAGGAAGGCGTGGAAGTAGATCTGCTCGGCGCCACGCTTGGCGGCCATCTCGATCATGCCCATGATGTGCTCTTCGTGGCTGTGTACGCCACCCGGGGACATCAGCCCCATGATGTGCACGGCCTTGCCCTTGGTCACGGCAGCGTCGACAGCCTTGGCCAGCTCGACGTTCTGGAAGAAGTCGCCGTCCTGGATGTCCTTGGAGATGCGGGTCAGCTCCTGATAGACGACGCGACCGGCACCGATGTTGGTGTGGCCCACTTCGGAGTTGCCCATCTGGCCGTCAGGCAGACCCACGTCCAGGCCGGAGCCGGAGATCAGGGTGCTGGTGTAGTCACGGGCCAGGCGATCCAGATTGGGGGTCTTGGCAGCAGCAACGGCGTTGTACTCTTGCTTGGTGCTGTAGCCCCAACCGTCCATGATGACCAGAACCAGCGGTTTCTTAGCTGTTGACATAAGGCTATGTCCTCTCGGATAGGAATGAATTGCGGGAAGTGAAACTAGCGTAATATTACTACATCTGCCGAAATAGTCACCTGATAGCCAAGTCCCTCTCCAGCCTCGCTTTTTAACTGTTATCCCGCTGTTTTAGGCATGTTGCCGGCTTGTCTGCCTCGGCGGGTTTTCCTCTGTTTCCCCCCTCTTTTCGGCATGGCGCATCCTCTCGTTCGGCCCGGTTGGAGGAGGAAGAATCGGCAGCCATCCCTGATGGGAGCTTGCTCTCGCTTTGCCGCCAAGATGGCTGATCTTATGCAGGGCCCCATGTATACTCGGGCCCTTGTCTTGGTCCCTGGATAGTAGAAGATGCAAGAGTATTTGGATTTCGCGGCCCGCAATCCGCTGCTGACCGCAGCCTGGTTGGGCCTGGCAGGCACCCTGGTGTACACCACTGTGCGTGCTCGTTTTTCTCCGGTGAAGGCGGTCAACAACCACGCCGCTACCCTGCTTATCAACCGTGAAAATGCCACCGTCGTGGACATTCGCAGTCAGGATGAATTTGCCAAGGGTCATCTGGCCGGGGCCCATCACCTGCCGCTCGCCCAGATCCAGGCGAATAATCTGGGCCCGGTTGAAAAGCACAAGGATGCCCCCATCATAGTGGTGTGCGAGTCGGGGATGACCGCTGGTGGCGCGGGTCGCCAACTGAGCAAGGCCGGTTTCAAGCAGGTGTATGTGCTCAGCGGTGGCATGGCCCAATGGCGTGCAGACAATCTGCCGGTGACCAAAAAACGCTGATTTAAGGGCCTGCGCCCACTCATTATCTTAAAAAGGAATCAAACGAAATGGCTGACGAAATCAACAACCAGGAAGTGCAACCGGAATTCCACATCCAGCGTGTCTACACCAAGGATGTCTCCTTCGAAGCCCCGAATACCCCGCACATCTTCCAGAAAGAGTGGCAGCCGGACGTCAAGCTGGACATGGACACCAAGACCAATGTCCTGGCCGACAGCGTCTATGAAGTGGTGCTGACCCTGACTGTCACCTGCAAGCTGGAAACCGAGACCGCCTTCCTGTGCGAAGTGCAGCAAGCCGGCATCTTCACCATCGGCAACCTGCCGGAGCCGCAACTGGCCCACTGCCTGGCGGCCTTCTGCCCGAACATCCTGTTCCCGTATGCCCGCGAAGCGGTGTCCAACCTGGTGAGCAAGGGTTCCTTCCCGCAACTGAACCTGGCTCCGGTCAACTTCGACGCCCTGTTCGCCCAGCACATGGCGCAGGTACAGGCCCAGCAGGCGACTGCGGAAGCCTGATAATGGCCGACCAGATCACAATCTCGGTCCTGGGGGCGGGGTCTTATGGCTCCGCCCTTGCCATTTCTCTGGCGCGCAATGGTCATCCGACCCTGCTGTGGGGTCACGACCCTGCCCATGTCGCCGAGCTGGAACAGGATCGCTGCAACAAGGCATTCTTGCCGGATGTCCCCTTCCCGGCCGATCTGCAACTGACGTCGGATCTACAGGCGGCGGTGCAAGCCGCTCCCGTGCTGCTGCTGGTGGTGCCGAGCCATGTGTTCGGCCAGGTACTGGCCCGGGTCAAACCCTTCCTGCGCCCGGATACCCGGATCGCCTGGGCCACCAAGGGGCTGGAGCCGGACAGCGGCCGTCTGCTGCAAGAGGTGGCGCGGGAGGTGCTGGGGGATGCCATTCCACTGGCGGTCATCTCGGGCCCGACCTTCGCCCGCGAGCTGGCTGCCGGTCTGCCGACCGCCATCTCGGTGGCCTCGACCCACGACGACTTTGCCGACGATCTCTCCCACCTGCTGCACTGCGGCCGCTCGTTCCGGGTCTATACCAATCCGGACTTCATCGGTCTGCAGCTGGGCGGGGCGGTGAAGAACGTCATCGCCATCGGTGCCGGTCTCTCTGACGGACTCGGCTTTGGCGCCAACGCCAGAACCGCGCTCATCACTCGGGGTCTGGTGGAGATGCAGCGCCTCGGCGCCGCCCTCGGGGCCGATGCCAAGACCTTCATGGGGATGGCGGGGCTCGGGGATCTGGTGTTGACCTGTACCGACAACCAGTCGCGCAACCGCCGTTTCGGTCTGGCGCTGGGAGCGGGCAAGTCGGTTGACACCGCCATGGCCGAGATAGGCCAGGTGGTGGAAGGCTATCGCAACACCAAGGAAGTACATCTGCTGGCGGCCCGCTGTGGCGTCGAGATGCCCATCTGCGAACAGATCTTCAAGGTGCTCTACGAGGGCAAGAATCCGAAAGAGGCGGCCATCGCCCTGCTGTCGCGAGACAAGAAGGACGAGTGATCTGCCAGCCGCAGAATGCAAAAGGCCCCGCCAGCTGGCGGGGCCTTTTCTTTGCCGCAAGGGGGCAAATCAGTAGTAGGAGTGGTCGCCGCGCTGGTGCTCGGTGGCATCCTTGACGCCGTTGAGCTCGCCCGGGAATTTCTCCAGCAACTGCTTCTCGATCCCCTCTTTCAGGGTGTAGTCGACCATGGAGCAACCGTTGCAACCGCCGCCAAACTGCAGGATGGCCAGTTTGTCGTCGGTCAGCTCGACCAGGGTGACCTTGCCGCCGTGACCGGCCAGCATGGGGTTCACCTCGGACATCAACACGTACTCGATACGGTCGATCAGCGGGGCGTCATCGGCCACTTTGCGCATCTTGGCGTTCGGGGCTTTCAGGGTGAGCTGGGAGCCCATCTGATCGGTGACGAAATCGATGGTGGCATCCACCAGGAAGGGGGCGCTCAGGGGATCGACCAGGCAGTCGAAGCCGCTGAACGGCAGGTGCTGATCTTCCGGATCGACCGCGTCGGGTGGGCAATAGGATACGCCGCACTCGGCATTCTGGGTTCCCGGATTGACCACAAACACCCGGATGTTGGTGCCATCAGGCTGCTTCTCCAGCAACTTGCGGAAGTGGGCCTGGGCGGTGTCGGAAATGCTGATCATCACTATCCTCATAAACCTGAGTGTACGACTAGGGTATTCATGATAACTCGCTTGGCGGGGCTTGGGTAGCGTGCCGATGGCGAGCCTGTGAGCCCGGGCGTATCGGAATCATGCCGCCAGCGGACTCCCGGGCCGGATCCCTGCCCGGTTATTTCAGGTGTCGGAGGGTACGGCAGATGGCCCACACCTCTACCGTGGTGACGCCGTGCTCATGAAGCAACCGGGTGAGCTGACCTGCGGTGGCGCCCGTGGTGACCACATCATCAAGCAGTGCCACATGCCGGTAGTGGTGAGGTTCTATTTCGAAGGCGCCACGCAGATTGCGTCGCCGCTGGCCGGCACTGAGCCGGGTCTGTTGCGGGGTCGACCTTGTCCGGCGCAGTACGCGGGTGTCGCAAGGAATGCCGGTGAGTGCGCTCAGGGCATGGCCGATTTCTTCTGCCTGATTGAAGCCGCGCCACCACTGGCGCCACCAGTGCAGGGGAACCGGGATGATGACCTGCGGTGGGTTGGCGAGGTCCAGATGGTCTGCCAGCAGGCGGGCAAGCAGCGGCGCTAGCAGGATCTGACCGGAATACTTCAGCCGGGGGATGAGTTGGGCATAAGGAGCCTGATAATCGCCGATCACCTGCAAACGCTCCCAGGGGGCGGGTCTGCGCTGGCATCGTCCGCACAGCAGTTCGCTCTCGCGATGTTGCTCCGGCAGCGGTGCTGCACACATCAGGCATCGTCTGTCGTGCTGGCGCTGGGCGTGGCGGCACCAGGAGCACAACAAGGGCGTCTCGTCACAGGGTTGGCGACAGAGCAGGCACAGACCGAGCCAGTCGGACTGGGTGCCAAGGATCGGACTTGCTTTGGCGAGCAGCCGCTTTAACATGCAGGCTCCAAGCAGATAAACAGGGATCTTGAGTCTAGATGAGCGTATCGGTTGAGCGGTTTGGCCAGGGCCCGGACCTGGTGTTGTTGCATGGCTGGGGCATGAACGGGGCCGTCTGGCACGGTATTGCCCAAGAACTGGCTGCCCACTATCGGCTGCATCTGGTGGACCTACCCGGCTTTGGCAACAGCCCCCTGCAAGCAGGGACAGACTACACCCTGCCCTGGCTGGCAGAGCAGGTGGCGGCCATATTGCCTGAAAAATGCCATCTGCTCGGCTGGTCCCTCGGTGGTCTGGTGGCGAGTCAGTTGGCGCTGACCATGCCTGAACGCCTTCACTCTCTCATTACCGTAGCCAGTTCTCCCTGCTTCATGGGCCGCGACGAGTGGCCCGGGATTGCCCCCAAGGTGCTGGCGGGGTTCAACCAGATGCTGGCCGGCGACTTCATGCAGACCATAGAGCGCTTCCTCGCGATCCAGGCCATGGGCAGCGAGCACGCCAGAAACGACATTCGCCAGTTGCGTCACTGGCTGGCGGAGCGACCCGCTCCCCGGCTTGCGGCCCTGGAGGCGGGTCTGGGCCTGCTGGCCGAGGTCGATCTGCGGGATGAACTGATCGGCCTGGATCTGCCCTGGCTGCGTCTTTACGGCAGGCTAGATACCCTGGTGCCGAAGGCCGCCATTCCCTTGCTGGATGCGCGTTATCCTGCCAGCCACAGTCTGGTGCTGGAGAAGGCATCCCATGCTCCCTTCATCTCCCATCCAGAGCAGTTCATCACCCTCCTGCGGCGGTTCATTGACTGAGATTTGAGCGGCAGGCTTCAATAACTCGTCAGGTTGGTGGATAATTAGCCAACCCTACAGAGGAGTGTGCCAATGCGTATCGAATCAGCCATGACGGCGGGCGTGCAGGGGTTCCAACGGGCCGAGCAGTTGGCCGGACAGGCGTCCAGCCAGATCGCCCGTCTCAATACGCCAGCGGGTGATCAGGTGCAGTTGCCGGATGAACTGGTGAATCTCAAGGTGGCCGAGCTGCATGCCGGGGCATCCGCCAAGGTGATCCAGACGGCCAGCGACATGCTGGGCACCCTGATCGATATCCGGGTGTGACATGAACATCAACGTCAGTCTGCCGACCATCATTCCGAATCAACTGCAGCCGCAGACGGAATCGGCACAGACTGACAACCGCCGTGCAGAACTGGTGCCCCCCAGCCGCCAGAGCGAAGCGTCCAACGCCGAGTCCGGCGTCGGTTCCCAGAAAGAGAGATCCCGGGCCGCCCAGGCCAATCCCGCCACCCCATCCTCGTCCACGAAAGAGAACGGCCAGACCGGCCCCGTGATGGTGGCGCACCGTTTTGTCGAGGCAACGGGGGAGGAGGGGGAGCGTCGACAACGTCAGGAGGGTGAACAGCAGGAGCAGCAAAAGCAGCAGCGTCAGGTGGCTGCGCTGGTCGAACGGGATCTCGAAGTTCGCAAGCACGAGCAGGCTCACCAGGCAGCCGGCGGCGAGCATGCGGGGAGCCCTACCTACCAGTTTTCCCGTGGGCCGGATGGCAAGCGTTATGCCACCGGGGGGGAGGTGGTCATCGACATGGGGACCATTCCCGGGGATCCCGCCGCGACCATCGCCAAGATGCAGCAGGTGCGTGCCGCTGCACTCGCGCCCGATGAACCATCGTCACAAGACATGAGTGTGGCCCGTGCCGCCTCTGGCAAGGAGGCACAGGCCCGCAAGGATCTGATGACTCTCAGGCAGGAAACCACAGGCCCGCTCGGTGCTTATATGGACAATCGAAACCAGGTGATTGCCAGGCACTATCAGCAAGCGGTGAGGCCAGCCTCCCCGCATAGCCTGAGTCAGGACGTTTGATCCCGCTCCGTGCAGGCATGAAAAAGCCCCTTTCGGGGCTTTTTTGCATTCTGGTGGCTTATTTCTTCAGTTTCGACAGGGCGGCCGCGAAGGCGTTGCCCATGGCTCCCTCGGTCGGAGCGCTCTGACGGGGCGCCTGTTTCGGTCGGGCGTTGCCGGTGTGACGCGGCTCGGTCGGTTTGCGTGCAGGTTGGCCGGCTTTTTCATCCAGACGCATGGTCAGACTGATGCGTTTGCGCGGTACGTCGACTTCCAGCACCTTGACCCGGACGATGTCACCGGCCTTGACCACCTCGCGGGGATCCTTGACGAAGCGATCGGTGAGGGAAGAAATGTGCACCAGCCCGTCCTGATGGACGCCGATGTCGACGAAGGCGCCGAAGTTGGTGACGTTGGTGACCACACCCTCCAGCACCATCTCGGGCACCAGATCGCTGATTTTCTCCACCCCTTCCTTGAAGGCGGCGGTCTTGAACTCGGGACGAGGGTCGCGGCCTGGCTTGTCCAGCTCGCCGATGATGTCGGTGACGGTAGGCACCCCGAACTGCTCGTCGGTGTAGTCGGTGGGCTTGAGGGTGCGCAGCAGGCTGCTGTTGCCGAGCAGGCTGCCCACGGTCTGCTCCAGCTTGGCGAGGATCCGCTCCACCACAGGGTAGGATTCCGGGTGCACCGCCGAGCCGTCCAGCGGGTTGCTGCCGCCCCGAATGCGCAGGAAGCCGGCGCATTGCTCGAATGCCTTGGGCCCGAGTCGGCTTACTTTCAGCAGCTGCTGACGATGCTGGAAGGCGCCGTTCTCATCCCGGTAGGCGACGATGTTCTGGGCCAGGGTCTGGGAGAGGCCGGAAACCCGGTTGAGCAGGGCGACCGAGGCGGTATTCACATCCACCCCCACCGCGTTCACGCAATCCTCGACCACCGCGTCGAGGCGGCGGGCCAGCTGGCTCTGGCCGACGTCGTGCTGGTACTGGCCCACACCTATGCTCTTGGGGTCGATCTTGACCAGCTCGGCCAGGGGATCCTGCAACCGGCGGGCGATGGAGACGGCGCCGCGAATGGAGACGTCGAGATCCGGGAATTCCTGGGAGGCGAGCTCGGAGGCGGAGTAGACCGATGCCCCCGCTTCACTGACCACGATTTTCTGCGCCTTGGCGGCCGGGTAGCGCTCGAACAGATCGCTCACCAGGCGGTCGGTTTCCCGGGATGCGGTGCCGTTGCCGATGCTGATGAGCTCGACCTTGTGCTTCTGGCACAGCTCGCTCAGAGTCTTGAGACTCTGGTCAACCTGGCGCTTGGGTTCGAACGGATAGATGGTCGCGTGATCGACCAGCTTGCCGGTGGCATCCACCACCGCCACCTTGACCCCGGTGCGGATGCCGGGATCCAGCCCCATGGTGCAGCGCATGCCGGCCGGTGCCGCCATCAGCAGATCCTTGAGATTCATGGCGAACACCTTGATCGCCTCCTCCTCTGCTGACTCGCGGATGCGGCCGATCAGCTCGGTTTCCATCTGCAGGGAGAGCTTGATCTTCCAGGTCCAGCTCACCACCCCTTGCAGCCACTTGTCGGCCGGGCGATTTTGCAGGTTGAGCTTGAGGTGATGGGCAATAATCCCCTCGCAAGGGCTGGTACCCTCATCCTCGCCGGTGACCAGCGCCAGGTTGAGGATCCCCTCGTTGCGGCCGCGCAACATGGCCAGCACCCGGTGGGAGGGGGCCTTGTGCAGGGGTTCGTTATGTTCGAAGTAGTCCTTGAACTTGGCCCCTTCCTGCTCCTTGCCGGCCACCACGCGGGCACACAGGGTGGCGTTCTGCCACAGGTAGTCCCGCAACTTCTCAAGGAGATCGGCCTGCTCGGCGAAACGCTCCATCAGGATGTAACGGGCACCGTCGAGGGCGGCCTTGCCGTCGGTGATCCCCTGCTCGGCATTGAGGAAGCGAACCGCCTCCTGTTCGGGATCCTTCATGGGGTCACCCAGCAGCAAATCCGCCAGTGGCTCCAGCCCCGCCTCGATGGCCATCTGTCCCTTGGTGCGGCGCTTGGGCTTGTAGGGGAGGTAGAGGTCTTCCAGACGGGTCTTGCTGTCGGCCTCGTTCAGCTCGCGGGCCAGCTCGGGGGTCAGTTTGCCCTGCTCTTCGATGGAGCGCAGGATCACCTGGCGGCGATCCGCCAGTTCACGCAGGTAGCCGAGGCGGCTCTCCAGGGTACGCAGCTGGCTGTCGTCCAGACCGCCGGTCACCTCTTTGCGGTAACGGGCGATGAAGGGAACGGTCGCGCCTTCGTCCAGCAGGCGAACGGCTGCCTGCACCTGTTCCGGGCGGGCATTCAGCTCACCGGCGATCTGATGTTCTATTACGTGGCTTTGCATCGAGGGTCTCTTGGTCGGGTCCTGTCTAACTGGCCAGCGTGGGGCTATGTCGCCGAACAGGGGGTCTGTCCTGGCGATACTTTAGATACCTGCCAGGCCACTGCCGCGCGGGCCGGTTGGCGCCGCAAGGCGCCGGGTGTGAGCACTATATGGGGTCGGGCAGCGGGATGCCACCCTGGCAGAAATGACGTTTCTCATACCCAGTGGGCGGACATGCTCGGTCTCTCCTGGCCTTGTCAGCCGATTTGGCAGTGAGGGTCGGCCTGGCTTATTTGGGATAGCTGATCTCATTGATGTACCAGCAGGCGTCACCCACTGGCGTTCGCACCATGGCTTCATCGCCCACCTCTTTCTTGAGCAGGGCGCGGGCCATGGGGGAGTCGATGGAGATGTAATCCTTGCGGCCGAAGATCTCGTCATAGCCGACGATGCGAAAGCGCTTGGTCTCACCCTCGTCGTTTTCCACCTCGACCCAGGCACCGAAGAAGACCTTGCCCTCCTGGGAGGGGGAGTAGTCGACTATGGTCAGCTCTTCCAGGCACTTGCGCAGGTAGCGCACGCGGCGGTCGATCTCCCGCAGGCGTTTCTTGTTGTACTGGTAATCGGCATTCTCGCTGCGATCACCCAGGCTCGCCGCCCAGGCCACTTTTTTGGTGACATCGGGCCTCTCCTCCCGCCAGAGCATGTCGTGCTCCTGCCGGAGCCTGGTGTAGCCTTCACGGGTAATGAGTTTGGTTTTCATGGGGTTATCACTCCCTCGCCAATTGCATCCGGTAGCCCGGGATCTTAGTCATTGTCGCCGCCCTGTCGAGCAAAAAGCAGAGCTGGCCATCCATCCTTCCCGGCTCTGGGGCCGAATGAGGGCAATAACCGGTAACATATTTATGCTTTGTGGTTGCAGGGGGCGGCTCTAGTATGAGGGGAGACAGAGAAGAGAGGTGGCAATGAGTCAGCAATACAAGGTCCTGGTGGTGGACGACGATCTGAAACTGCGTTCCTTGCTGGAGCGCTACCTCACCGAGCAGGGGTTTGTAGTGCGGGGTGTTGCCAACGGGGAGCAGGCCGATCGCCTGCTGACGCGTGAAAACTTCAGCCTGATGGTGCTTGATCTGATGCTGCCGGGGGAAGATGGCCTCTCCATCTGCCGCCGCCTGCGCGAGGCCGGCAACCAGATCCCCGTCTTGATGCTCACCGCCAAGGGAGACGAGGTGGATCGCATCGTCGGTCTGGAGATGGGGGCCGACGATTATCTGCCCAAGCCGTTCAACCCCCGTGAGCTGCTGGCCCGGATCCGCGCCGTGCTGCGCCGCCATACCGTGGAGCTGCCCGGCGCCCCTTCCGCGGCGGAGAAGATGGTGAGTTTCGGGGCCTACCAGCTCAATCTGGCGACCCGTGAACTGAGCCGTGATGGCGAACCGGTTGCCCTGACCAGCGGGGAGTTCGCCGTGCTCAAGGTGCTGGTGAGTCATCCTCGCGAACCGCTCTCCCGTGACAAGCTGATGAACCTGGCCCGTGGTCGCGAGTACACGGCCACCGAGCGTAGCATCGATGTGCAGGTCTCCCGCCTGCGCCGCCTGCTGGAACAGGACCCGGCCCAGCCCCGCTATCTGCAGACCGTCTGGGGTCTGGGGTATGTGTTCGTACCGGACGGTGAGAACGCATGAAGAAAGTGGGCAGCATGTTCTCCCGCATGCTCTGGTTTCTGGCTGCCGTGCTGGTGGTCTATCAAGTCGTCTCCTACGTTACCTTCTACAACTACCTGCTGGCGCCGACCGTCAAGCAGATCAGCCACCTGCTGGCAAACCAGGTCAAACTCATCTTCCCGGTGGACAACAACCAGCTGGCGCTCAGTGAAGATGCCGAGGCGCTGGTCTATGTGACCACTGGCAGCGACATCTATACCCAGAGCGAGGCGGAGCAGCACGGGCTGAATGATTCCAAGCCCTACCCCTATCTGGAGCAGAGCATCAGCCGCGAATTGAAAGGGGATACCAGGGTCAGGGTTGAAATCCAGGATCACTACATCATCTGGATCCAGCCTCCCCAGGCCAGCCAGATGTGGGTGCGCATTCCCCTGACGGAAATTGAAGATGACGACATCGAACCGCTCATCCTCTATATGAGCGTCTTGCTGGTGGTGACCCTGTTTGCAGCCTGGCGTTTTGCCCGTCAGCTGGTGCGGCCGCTGGAGGATCTGGAAGCGGGAGCCGTGGCGGTGGCGCGCGGCAACTTTCCCGATGCCCTGGGGGAGCAGGGCTCGCGGGAGGTGCGCCGTCTGACCCGCACCTTCAACCACATGTCGAGCTCCATCAAGGGGCTGATCGAGGAGCGCAACCTGATGATGGCCGGGGTATCCCACGATTTGCGCACCCCTCTCACCCGCATTCGTCTCGCAACCGAGATGATGTCCTCGGGGGATGAGTACCTCAAGGAGAGCATCAATGCGGACATCGATGAGTCGAACGGTATCATCGATCAGTTCATCGATTACATTCGCCCGAACGAGGGGCTCGATGCCCGGCCCGTCGACCTGACCCAGCTCATTCACGATGCGTTGCTGATGCAGACCGATCAGGGACTGGAAGTGGAGCTGCTCCTGCCGGAGGAGGCGGTGCGTGTGGCCTGCCATCCCATCAGCATTCGCCGTATCCTCAACAATCTGTCGGGCAACTCCCTGCGCTATGGTGCGACTCGGTTGCAGGCCGAGCTCAGGGATGATGGTCACTGGGTGCGGCTGCGACTCTCCGACAATGGCCCGGGGATTGCAGAAGAGGACTACTCCCGGGTGCTCAAGCCCTTCACCCAGGGCAATGTGGCGCGCACCGGTGGCGGGAGTGGGCTGGGGCTGGCCATCGTTGCCAAGATAGTCTCCCAGCATCACGGCACCATCAGGCTGGGGCGCTCCGAACTGGGGGGCTTGCAGGTGGAGATCCGGCTACCCAAGAACCAGCCGCTGGAGTGGATGGATTGAAAGCAGGGCGTATCGAGGGATACGCCCTTTGTCTGTCAGGGGTGGGGGTCGCTCACCTTGCGGTAGCGCTTGCCATATTTGAGTTGCTGGATAAGCAGGGCGGCGACGATGAGAACCAGCCCGATGGGGGTTGCCGGGTGAATGGTTTCGCCGATCAACAGGTTGAGCAGCACCAGAGAGGCAAACGGCGAGATGAAGATAAGGTTGCTGATGGGGGCCGTGTTGGTGGCGTGGCGCAGGGCCATCAGCCAGAGCACGAAACCGAAACCCATCTCGAACAGCCCCACATAGATGGCGCCAGCCCATCCCTGCCAGGCAGTCATGGCAAAGTCCGAGAGCAACCAGGTCGCCACGATGATGAAGGGCAGGCTGATGAGGAAGCCGAGCAGTAGGCTGACGACGGGATCCCCCTGATTGCGGGTGTTGAGGATCCAGTAACCGGCCCAGATCAGGGTCGACACCAGCGCCAGCGTGACGCCGAGGGGGCTGTCGAACTGCAGACCGAACACGTCCCCCCTGGTGGCGATCACCAGGGCGCCGAAATAGCCGAGCACGATGGCGACGCCATCGCGGCGGCGCAGCTTTTGACCGAGGAAGGGAACGGCCAGCAGGCTGAGGGTGATGGCCCAGGTGTAGTTGAGAGTCTGCGCCTGCTGGGCGGGCAGCAGATCATATGCCTTGAACAGCAGCAGGTAATAGAGAAAGGGGTTCAGGACCCCGAGAGCGAGGTAGTAGAGGGGGCGACTCTTGATGTAGTCGAGCAGTAGTGGCAGTTTGCCCTGACAGGCCACGATGCACCCCAGGGTCAGGGTCGAGGTGCAGGCCGCGACCAGCAGCAGCTGTACCGGTTCAAAGTAGGCGAGGGAGATCTTGAAGGCGCTGGCCACCGTGGACCAGAGGGCGACGGCACAGAGCCCGTACTGGTAGGCTTTCTTCTGATTCTTGAGCATGGGATGGGTTCCGCAGACAGGGGCGAGGGCGCAGTCTATCAGCCTGTTTGCAACATTGTCGTTACCCCTGCCAGGCAAGGGCTTGCCCAGCCGTTGGCGAGATCCATCTGTCACATAAAATTGCGCACAATCTGTCCGCCTTCACTTGCGTGAGTGGAAAAAATCCGTATAATCCCCTCCGCTTGCCCATGAGGCAGCCAGACGATATGTCTGCTTGCTGAGCTTCCCGTTTACGAGTTGCCAGCCATACAGTCCTCCCGATATGGGAGGAAACGTGAAAAATCACACCTCTGGCGGGAGTAGTCCCGGTCGGGCGGTGTTGGTTTATGTTCTTTTATCTATTGGAGCTCTGTCAATGCAGAACCAAAGAATCCGTATCCGCCTGAAGGCTTTTGATCATCGCCTGATCGATCAATCCACTGCGGAAATCGTTGAAACTGCTAAGCGCACTGGCGCGCAGGTTCGCGGTCCTATCCCGCTGCCGACTCGCAAAGAGCGTTTCACCGTTCTGATCTCCCCGCACGTCAACAAAGACGCGCGTGATCAGTACGAGATCCGCACTCACAAGCGTCTGGTAGACATCGTTGAGCCGACTGACAAGACCGTAGACGCTCTGATGCGTCTGGATCTGGCAGCTGGTGTAGACGTCCAGATCAGCCTGGGTTAATTACGGAAAGAGGTTGATAACAATGACAATCGGTCTTGTAGGTCGCAAAGTGGGTATGACTCGCATCTTCACTGAAGATGGCGTTTCTATCCCGGTGACTGTTATCGAAGTTGAAGCTAACCGTGTAACTCAGGTCAAATCTGTAGAAACCGACGGCTACAACGCTATTCAGGTTACCACTGGCGCCAAGAAAGCCAGCCGCGTAACCAAGCCGGAAGCTGGCCACTTCGCCAAAGCTGGTGTAGAAGCCGGTCGCGGTCTGTGGGAATTCCGCCTGAACAACGGTGAAACTTTCACTGTTGGTAGCGAGCTGAAAGTAGATCTTCTCGCTGACGTTAAGCTGGTAGACGTTACCGGCACATCCAAGGGTAAAGGTTTTGCCGGTACTGTTAAGCGCTGGAACTTCCGTACCCAGGATATGACCCACGGTAACTCCCTGTCCCACCGTGTACCTGGCTCCATCGGTCAAAACCAGACCCCGGGCCGTGTATTCAAGGGCAAGAAGATGGCTGGTCACATGGGTGCTGAGCGTGTAACGACTCAGAACCTGGAACTGGTTCGTGTTGACGCTGAACGCAACCTGCTGCTCATCAAAGGCGCAGTACCGGGTGCAACCAACGGCAACGTGATCGTCAAACCTGCCGTCAAAGCGTAACGTCTGAGGAGATAGTAATGGAATTGGTAATGAAAGACGCCAAGAGCGCTCTTGAAGTTTCCGAGACTACCTTCGGGCGCGAATTCAACGAAGCTCTGGTTCACCAGGTTGTCGTTGCATATGCCGCTGGTGCCCGTCAGGGTACTCGTGCGCAGCTGACTCGCTCTGAAGTGTCTGGTGGCGGCAAAAAGCCGTGGCGTCAGAAGGGTACTGGTCGTGCCCGTGCTGGCTCCATCCGTTCGCCCATCTGGCGTTCCGGTGGTGTGACCTTTGCTGCTAAGCCGCAAGATCACAGCCAGAAAGTAAACAAGAAGATGTACCGCGGCGCTATCCGTAGCATCCTGTCCGAGCTGGTACGTCAAGAGCGCCTGATCGTTGTTGAGAAGTTCGGCATCGAAGCGCCGAAGACCAAAGAACTGATCGCCAAGCTGAAAGAAATGGAACTGACTGACGTTCTGATCGTGACTGCTGAAGTCGATGAGAACCTGTTCCTGGCTGCTCGTAACCTGTACAAAGTTGACGTGCGTGACGTTGCCGGTATCGACCCGGTCAGCCTGATCGCTTTCGACAAGGTTCTGATGACTGCTGACGCAGTTAAGCAAATCGAGGAGATGCTGGCATGATCCGTGAAGAGCGTCTGCTGAAAGTTCTGAAGGCTCCGCACATCTCTGAAAAGAGCACCATGGTCGCAGAAAAGCAGAACACTATCGTGTTCAAAGTTGCTGTTGATGCCACCAAGGCGGAAGTCAAAGCTGCAGTTGCGAAACTGTTCGAGGTCGAAGTTGAGACCGTCCGTACCCTGAACATGAAGGGTAAGACCAAGCGCGCAGGTGCACGCGTAGGCCGTCGTTCCGATTGGAAAAAGGCTTATGTGACCCTGAAAGCTGGTCAGGACATCGACTTCATGGGCGCAGCCGAGTAAGAGGAGTTCTGAAAAATGGCAATCGTTAAGTGCAAGCCTACTTCTCCGGGCCGCCGCCACGTCGTCAAGATCGTCAACCAAGAGCTGTACAAGGGCAAGCCCTTCGCCGCTCTGCTGGACAGCAAAAGCAAGTCCGGTGGCCGTAACAACAACGGTCGTATCACCACTCGTCATATCGGTGGTGGTCACAAGCAACACTACCGTCTGATCGACTTCAAGCGCGACAAAGACGGCATTCCGGCCAAAGTTGAGCGTCTGGAATACGATCCTAACCGTACCGCAAACATCGCCCTGGTGCTGTATGCAGACGGTGAGCGTCGTTACATCCTGGCTCCGAAAGGCCTGAAAGCTGGTGATGCAATCGCCTCTGGTGCTGATGCTGCCATCAAGGTAGGTAACACCCTGCCGATGCGCAACATCCCGGTCGGTTCTACCGTTCACGCCGTTGAGATGAAGCCTGGTAAAGGTGCCCAGCTGGCTCGTTCCGCTGGTACTTTTATCCAGATCCTGGCTCGTGAAGGTAACTATGTAACTCTGCGTCTGCGTTCCGGCGAAGTACGTAAAGTTCTGGCCGAGTGCCGCGCTACCATCGGTGAAGTGGGTAACTCCGAGCACATGCTGCGTCAACTGGGTAAAGCCGGTGCTAACCGCTGGCGTGGTATTCGTCCGACCGTTCGCGGTATGGCGATGAACCCGGTTGATCACCCGCACGGTGGTGGTGAGGGTCGTAACAAGGGCATGCAGCCTGTGTCCCCATGGGGCCAGAAGGCTAAGGGCTTCAAGACCCGTAAGAACAAGCGTACCGACAAGTACATCGTACGTCGTCGTAACAAGTAATTGTTAACATAGAGGAATCACCATGCCACGTTCTCTCAAGAAGGGTCCATTTATCGACCTGCACTTGCTGAAGAAGGTAGAGAAAGCGGTGGAAAGCGGGGATAAAAAGCCGGTTAAGACCTGGTCCCGTCGTTCAATGATCATCCCGAACATGATCGGTTTGACCATCGCTGTCCATAATGGTCGTCAGCACGTTCCGGTTTTCGTTACCGAAGAAATGATCGGTCACAAACTGGGTGAATTCGCACCGACTCGTACTTATCGCGGCCATGCTGCTGATAAGAAGGCTAAGAAGCGCTAAGGGATAAATGATGGAAGCTATCGCTAAACACCGTTATGCCCGTACTTCTGCCCAGAAAGCTCGTCTGGTAGCCGATCAAGTACGTGGTCTGTCCGTAGACAAGGCTCTGAACATCCTGACCTTCAGCCCGAAAAAGGCTGCTGTTCTGGTGAAGAAAGTGCTGGAATCTGCCATTGCCAACGCTGAGCACAACGAAGGTGCCGATATCGACACCCTGCGTGTTGCCACCATCATGGTAGACGAAGGTCCCTCCATGAAGCGCATCCGCCCGCGTGCCAAAGGTCGCGCGGATCGTATCCTCAAGCGTACCGCTCACATCACTGTAGTGGTATCCGACGCTAAGGCTGGGAGATAAGCAATGGGTCAGAAAGTACATCCTAATGGCATTCGCCTGGGTATTACCAAGCCTTGGAATTCTACCTGGTTCGCGAACACCAAAGACTTCGCTGACAACCTGTACAGCGATTTCCAAGTACGCCAGTTCCTGACCAAGGAGCTGAAAAACGCTTCCTTGTCCAAGATCACTATCGAGCGTCCGGCCAAGAGCATTCGTGTGACCATTCACACCGCTCGTCCGGGTGTCGTGATCGGCAAGAAAGGCGAAGACGTTGAAAAACTGCGCAAAGCTGTAGCCGCAATCGCTGGCGTGCCTGCTCAGATCAACATTTCCGAAGTCCGCAAGCCGGAGCTGGATGGCAAACTGGTTGCCGACAGCATCACTTCCCAGCTGGAGCGTCGCGTAATGTTCCGTCGTGCTATGAAGCGCGCCGTACAGAACGCCATGCGCCTGGGTGCCAAGGGCATCAAAGTGGAAGTTTCCGGTCGTCTGGGCGGTGCTGAAATCGCGCGTACCGAATGGTACCGTGAAGGTCGTGTGCCCCTGCACACCCTGCGCGCCGACATCGACTACGCAACTTCTGAAGCCCACACCACTTACGGTGTGATCGGCGTTAAAGTTTGGATCTTCAAGGGCGAAGTTCTGGGCGGTCTGGCTGCAGTCAATGCTGCCGCTGCTCAAGAGCAGGCTCCTGCGAAGCCCAAGCGTGACAACAAGCGCCGCGCTGCCAAGTAAGGAGATTCGGTAAATGTTGCAACCTAAGCGTACTAAATTCCGCAAGACCCACAAGGGTCGTAACCGCGGTCTGGCCAATGCCGGTAACGAAGTATCCTTCGGTACCTTTGGCCTGAAGGCGACATCTCGTGGTCAACTGACTGCTCGTCAAATCGAAGCAGCCCGTCGTGCCATGACCCGTCACGTTAAGCGTCAAGGCAAGATCTGGATCCGTGTGTTCCCGGACAAGCCCATCACCGAAAAGCCCCTCGAAGTTCGTATGGGTAAAGGTAAGGGTAACGTGGAATACTGGGTTTGCCCGATCCAGCCTGGCAAGGTTCTGTACGAGATGGATGGTGTACCTGAGGCTCTGGCGCGTGAAGCGTTTGCCCTGGCCGCAGCTAAGCTGTCTGTTCAGACCACTTTCGTAATTAAGACGGTGATGTGATGAAAGCCCAAGATCTGCGTCAAAAGAGCGTCGAAGAACTGAACCAGGAGCTGCTGGGTCTGCTGCGTGAGCAATTCAACATGCGCATGCAAGCTTCCACCGGCCAGCTGGCTCAGACTCACACTCTGAAACAAGTGCGTCGTGACGTCGCACGTATCAAGACTGTACTGACTGAGAAGGCAGGTGCGTAATGACTGACAAGATCCGTACTCTGCAAGGTCGTGTAATTAGCGACAAGATGGACAAGTCCATCACCGTCGCTATCGAGCGCAAGGTAAAGCACCCGATCTACGGTAAGATCATCAAGCGCACTACCAAGCTGCACGTGCATGACGAGAACAACGAGTGCAAGGCTGGCGATCTCGTGGAAATCCGCGAGTGCCGCCCGCTGTCCAAGACCAAGTCCTGGACCCTGGTTGCTGTCGTAGAAAAGGCCTAATTCGGTACTTTTTAGCCCAAACGGCCCCCCATCGGGGCCGTTTGTTTTTTAGGCTACCTTTTCAAAAATAGCTGTGTTATAGTTTCGCGCCTTTTGAAGGCAGCCAGATCCCATCAGGGATAAGAAGTAAACAAAGCGGAGCACTAAGATGATCCAGATGCAAAGTATGCTGGGTGTTGCCGACAACTCCGGCGCTCGCAGTGTAATGTGTATTAAGGTTCTGGGTGGTTCGCACCGCCGTTATGCCGGCATCGGCGACATCATCAAGGTTTCCATCAAGGAAGCCATTCCTCGCGGTAAAGTGAAGAAAGGTGATGTGTATAACGCGGTGGTCGTACGCACCCGTAAAGGCGTTCGTCGTCCGGACGGCTCTGTCATCCGTTTCGACAACAATGCGGCTGTGTTGCTTAACAACAACCAACAGCCAATCGGTACTCGTATTTTTGGCCCGGTGACCCGTGAACTCCGTAACGAGAAGTTCATGAAGATTGTGTCCCTGGCACCCGAAGTACTGTAAGGAGTCGAACGATGGCAGCTAAAATCCGTCGCGAAGACGAAGTAATTGTTCTTACCGGCAAAGACAAGGGCAAGCGTGGCAAAGTCACTCAAGTCCTGATTGCAAAAGGTAAGGTAATCGTGGAAGGCATCAACCAGGTGAAGAAACACCAAAAGCCGGTACCCGCACTGGGTCAGGCTGGCGGCATCGTCACCAAAGAAGCCCCCATCGATGTATCTAACGTCGCGCTGTTCAACTCTGCCACTGGCAAGGCTGACCGCGTTGGTTTCCGGATTGAAGACGGCAAGAAAGTCCGTTTCTTCAAATCCACCGGCGAACTTGTGAAGTAATTGGAGTTTAACGATGGCGAAACTGCATGATTACTACAAATCCGATGTAGTAAATGAACTGTCCAAGCAGTTCGGTTACAAGACTATCATGCAAGTCCCTCGGATCGAGAAAATCACCCTGAACATGGGTGTTGGTGAAGCGATCTCTGACAAGAAATTGCTGGAAAATGCTGCTGCCGATATGGCTGCCATTTCCGGTCAGAAGCCGCTGATCACCAAAGCACGCAAATCTGTTGCGGGCTTCAAGATTCGTGAAGGCTACCCGATAGGTTGTAAAGTAACCCTGCGTGGCGAGCGTATGTGGGAGTTCCTGGAACGGCTGATTTGCATCTCCGTACCGCGTATCCGTGACTTCCGTGGTCTGAACGCCAAGGCGTTCGATGGCCGTGGTAACTACTCCATGGGCGTGCGTGAGCAAATCATCTTCCCGGAAATCGACTATGACAAGGTCGATCGCGTCCGTGGTCTGGATATCACCATCACCACTTCCGCGAATACCGACGAAGAAGGCCGTGCTCTGCTGGCTGCCTTTAACTTCCCATTCCGCAAGTAAGGTTAGGGTTATGGCTAAAACATCCATGAAAGCACGTGAAGCAAAGCGTGCGAAGCTGGCAGCCAAGTTCGCGACCAAGCGTACCGAGCTGAAAGCTATCATCGTTGATATGAACGCTTCTGAAGAAGCGCGTTGGGATGCTGTCTTGCAACTGCAACAGCTGCCCCGTGATTCCAGTCCGTCCCGCCAGCGTAACCGTTGCAACATCACTGGTCGTCCGCACGGTTTCCTGCGGAAGTTTGGCCTCTCTCGCATCAAGGTGCGTGAGCATGCCATGAAGGGCGAAATTCCGGGCCTCAAAAAGGCCTCTTGGTAAGAATCTCGGGAGTTAGACTATGAGCATGCAAGATCCGATCGCGGATATGCTGACCCGCATCCGTAACGGTCAGGCGGCGAGCAAAGTTGCGGTTTCCATGCCTTCTTCCAAGCTGAAAGTGGCTATCGCCAAAGTGCTGAAAGAAGAAGGTTACATCGCTGGCTACAACGTAGCTGGTGACGTGAAACCGGAACTGGAAATCGAACTGAAGTATTTCCAGGGCAAGCCGGTTGTAGAACTGATCCAACGCGTGAGCCGTCCCGGCCTGCGTATTTACAAGCGCACTACTGATCTGCCGAAAGTAATGGGCGGTCTCGGTGTTGCTATCGTGTCCACGTCTAAAGGTGTGATGACCGACCGTGCTGCCCGCAAGGCAAGCATGGGTGGTGAGATCATCTGCTACGTCGCTTAATAGGAGGTCGGAAATGTCTCGCGTTGCTAAGGCACCCGTCACTATTCCTGCTGGCGTAGAGGTGACTCTGAACGGCCAAGAACTGTCCATCAAAGGTGGCAAGGGTTCCCTGGTTCGTTCCATCCACGCCGGTGTAGAAGTGACCAAAGAAGACAATGTACTGAAGTTCGCCCCGCGCGACGGCATCGCTGGTGCTGACGCTCAGGCCGGTACTGCCCGTGCATTGGTCAACAACATGGTAGTCGGTGTTACCCAAGGCTTCGAGCGCAAGCTGCAGCTGGTTGGTGTAGGTTACAAAGCCTCCATCAAGGGCAATGCTGTTGCGCTGGCACTGGGCTTCTCTCACCCGGTAGAGCATGCGCTGCCGGCTGGTGTCACCGCTGAATGTCCGTCCGCCACCGAGATCGTTCTGCGTGGTGTGGACAAGCAGCTGGTTGGCCAAGTCGCCGCCGATATCCGTGCTTACCGCGCTCCGGAGCCCTACAAGGGCAAGGGTGTACGCTATGCCAACGAGCAAGTGCGTACTAAAGAAGCTAAGAAGAAGTAAGGTAACACTATGGACAAGAAAGCAGCTCGTCTCCGTCGTGCTACTCGTGCTCGGAAAAAGATGCAGGAACTGGGAGCTACCCGTCTGGTTGTTCACCGTACCCCGCGTCATATCTATGCGCAGGTTATTGCAGCCAACGGTTCCGAAGTTCTGGCCTCTGCTTCCACAGTAGAGAAAGCCATCAGTGAAGCTCTGAAATACACCGGTAACGCAGATGCTGCTACCGCTGTAGGTAAGGCTATCGCTGAGCGTGCTATTGCCAAAGGCGTTCAGAACGTATCTTTCGATCGTTCCGGTTTCAAGTATCACGGTCGTGTAGCCGCTCTGGCTGCCGCTGCTCGTGACGCTGGTCTTCAGTTCTAAGCTAGGAGTCGAAGATGGCTAAAGTCGAATCTCAAGCCGGCGAACTGCAAGAAAAGCTCATTGCAGTAAACCGTGTTTCGAAAACTGTTAAAGGTGGTCGTATCATGTCCTTCACCGCGTTGACCGTGGTGGGTGATGGTAACGGCCGTGTAGGTTACGGTTACGGTAAGGCCCGTGAAGTTCCAGCCGCAATTCAAAAGGCGATGGAACAGGCTAAGCGTAACCTGAACAAGGTTGAGCTGAACAACGGCACCCTGCACCACCCGGTGCGTGGCGTTCACTCTGGTTCCACCGTGTTCATGAAGCCGGCCTCCCAAGGTACTGGTATCATTGCAGGCGGCGCCATGCGTGCCGTACTGGAAGTTGCTGGTATCCACAACGTGCTGGCCAAGACCTACGGTTCCACCAACCCAATCAACGTTGTTCGCGCAACTGTCGACGCTCTGGTTCACGGTCAATCACCGGAACAGATCGCGGCCAAGCGTGGTCTGCGCGTTGAAGAAATTCTGGGGTAATGCGACATGGCTAACACTGTAAAAGTAACTCAAACTCGCAGCTCTATCGGCCGTCTGCCAAAGCACAAGGCGACTCTGCGTGGTCTGGGTCTGCGTCGCATTGGTCACACCGTTGAGCTGGAAGATACTCCCTGCGTACGCGGCATGATCAACCAGGTTTATTACATGGTTAAGGTGGAGGGCTAAGCATGCGTCTGAATACTCTGTCTCCGGCCGCTGGCTCCAAGCGCGTCAAGCACCGTCCGGGCCGTGGTATCGGTTCTGGTCTGGGCAAGACCGGTGGTCGTGGTGTTAAAGGTCAGACCTCTCGTTCCGGTGGCGGCAAGGTCCGCAACGGTTTCGAAGGCGGCCAGATGCCTTTGAAAATCCGTCTGCCGAAGTTCGGTTTCTTCTCTCGCAAATCTTTGGTTTCTGCCGAAGTGCGCCTGAACGAAATCGCCCTGGTAGAAGGTGATGTGGTCGACGTGAGCACTCTGAAGCAAGCCGGTGTTATTACCAAAAACATCGTGTTCGCTAAAGTTGTTCTGTCTGGCAACATTGACCGTGCTGTGACCGTTCGTGGTCTGTCCGTCACCAAGGGTGCACGTGCAGCCATCGAGGCCGCTGGCGGTAAAATCGAGGAATAATCAGTACAATGGCTAAGAAACCAGGATTGGATGTTAAAGCACAAGGTGGTCTGAGCGAACTGAAGAGCCGTCTGCTCTTCGTTCTCGGGGCAATTATCGTGTTCCGTGCAGGCTCTTATGTGCCGATCCCTGGTATTGACGCCGCCGTACTGGCCGAGTTGTTCCAACAACAGAAGGGCACCATCATTGAGATGTTCAACATGTTCAGTGGTGGTGCACTCTCGCGTGCTTCTATTCTTGCACTGGGGATCATGCCGTACATTTCGGCGTCGATTATTATCCAGCTGCTGACTGTGGTTCACCCTGCTCTTGCTGAACTCAAGAAAGAAGGTGAATCCGGCCGTCGCAAGATTAGCCAATATACCCGTTGGGGCACGCTGGTTTTGGGAACGTTCCAGGCCATTGGTATTGCAACAGGTCTGCCGAATATGATGCAAGGACTCGTGACTCATCCGGGTTTGGGCTTCTATTTCACAGCCGTTGTGAGTCTGGTCACCGGTACCATGTTCTTGATGTGGTTGGGTGAACAGATTACCGAGCGTGGGATTGGTAATGGTATCTCGTTGATTATCTTCACAGGTATCGTCGCCGGTCTGCCTCATGCCATTGGCGCTACGGCCGAACAGGCACGTCAAGGGGAATTGCACATCCTGCTGTTGTTGTTGCTGGGCTTGATTGTTTTCGCTGTGACTTACTTTGTGGTGTTCGTGGAGCGTGGTCAGCGTCGTATCGTCGTTAACTATGCCAAGCGTCAACAAGGCCGCCAGGTATTCGCTGCGCAAAGCACACACCTGCCGTTGAAAGTGAATATGGCCGGTGTGATTCCTGCGATTTTCGCATCCAGCATCATCCTCTTCCCGGGTACCATTACCTCCTGGTTTGGTCAGGGCGAGGGCAAGATCGCTGACATTCTGCAACAGGTCTCTATGGTCCTGCAGCCGGGTCAGCCCTTGTACGAGATGCTCTATGCAGCAGCCATTATCTTCTTCTGCTTCTTCTATACCGCGCTGGTGTTCAACCCCCGCGAGACAGCAGATAACCTGAAGAAGAGTGGAGCCTTTATCCCGGGGATCCGCCCGGGCGAGCAGACAGCACGTTACATCGATAAGGTTATGACACGCCTGACATTGGCAGGTGCGCTCTATATTACCTTTATCTGTCTGGTACCCCAGTTCCTGATGACTGCCTGGAACGTACAGTTCTACTTCGGTGGCACCTCGCTGCTGATTATCGTGGTAGTTATCATGGACTTCATGGCTCAGGTTCAGACCCATATGATGTCTCATCAATATGGCGACGTCCTGAGGAAGGCCAACCTGAAGGGCTACGGCCGCTAAAGGTCGGCGTAGTTACGGAGTTAAGCAATGAAAGTTCGTGCTTCCGTTAAGGCAATCTGCCGTAACTGCAAAATCATCAAGCGTCACGGTGTGGTGCGTGTGATTTGCAGCGAGCCAAAGCATAAACAGCGCCAAGGCTAATTTTTTACGGTTAGTACTTGCAACAAATAGTTGTGCTGGCTAATATAGCCAGCCAACTTTTGTTGTGTATTGGTTGACCGCCACGTATCCGCTCACGGGCTTTGTGGTGGTCGTTATCTACTATATGTAGGAGTGAATAGTGGCCCGTATCGCTGGCATTAACATTCCTGACCATAAACATGCAGTCATTGCGTTGACTGCTATTTATGGCGTCGGTCGTACCCGCTCCAAGGCCATCTGTGCCGCAGCCGGTATCGCTGAGAATGTGAAAATTAAAGACCTGGACGAAGCTCAGATCGAGAGTCTGCGTGAACAAGTAGGTAAATTCACCGTCGAAGGTGACCTGCGTCGTCAGATTTCCATGAACATCAAGCGATTGATGGATCTGGGTTGCTACCGTGGTTTGCGTCACCGTCGTAGCCTGCCTGTTCGTGGTCAACGTACCAAGACCAACGCTCGTACCCGTAAGGGTCCGCGCAAGGCTATCAAGAAGTAACGGGAAGGTAGAAAATGGCTAAAACTCCGACTCGTGCTCGCAAGCGCGTTAAAAAGCAAGTGAGCGACGGTATTGCGCACGTTCATGCATCTTTCAACAACACAATCGTGACCATTACTGACCGTCAGGGCAATGCTCTGTCTTGGGCTACCTCTGGTGGTTCCGGTTTCCGTGGTTCCCGTAAGTCCACTCCGTTTGCTGCCCAGGTAGCTGCTGAGCGTGCTGGTGAGATCGCCAAAGAATACGGCGTGAAGAACCTGGAAGTCATGGTCAAAGGTCCGGGTCCCGGTCGTGAGTCTTCCATCCGCGCTCTGAACGCGGCTGGTTTCCGCATCACTAACATTACTGATGTGACTCCGATCCCGCACAACGGTTGTCGTCCTCCCAAGAAGCGCCGCGTGTAACGCTGTAGCTACTTGGTCTAGGATTGTTGGAGAAAGAAGATGGCAAGATATATCGGTCCTAAGCTTAAGCTTAGCCGTCGTGAGGGCACCGACCTCTTCCTGAAGTCTGGTGTTCGTGCGATTGATTCTAAGTGCAAGATTGACACCGTTCCTGGTCAACACGGTGCGCGTAAAGCGCGTCTGTCCGACTACGGTGTGCAACTGCGCGAGAAACAAAAAGTACGTCGTATCTACGGCGTATTGGAAAAACAGTTCCGCAACTACTACCGCGACGCTGCCCGTCAAAAGGGTAACACCGGTGAAAACCTGTTGCAGCTGCTGGAAGGTCGTCTGGACAACGTCGTCTACCGCATGGGCTTCGGCGCCACTCGTGCTGAATCTCGTCAGCTGGTGAGCCACAAAGCCATCATGGTAAACGGCCGCGTTGTGAATGTTCCTTCTTTCCAGGTATCCCCTGAGGACGTGATCTGCGTTCGCGAGAAGGCTAAGAAGCAAGCGCGTATCAAAGCTTCCCTGGAAGTTGCTGGTCAGCGCGAGAAGCCGACTTGGGTAGAGGTTGACGCTGCTAAGATGGAAGGTGCCTTCAAGCGCCTGCCGGAGCGTTCCGACCTGTCTGCCGACATTAACGAACAGCTGATCGTCGAGCTTTACTCCAAGTAAAGCTAGCTTCTAAAGAGAGGACACAATGCTGGGTTCTGTAACAGATTTTCTTAAACCGCGGCTAGTTGACATCGAGCAAGTTAGCCCGACTCACGCGAAAGTGACTCTCGAGCCGCTTGAGCGTGGCTTTGGCCACACGCTGGGCAATGCCCTGCGTCGTATTTTGCTGTCATCTATGCCCGGTTGTGCGGTTACTGAAGTCGAGATCGACGGAGTACTGCACGAGTACAGCAGCAAAGAAGGTGTACAGGAAGACATTCTTGAAATCCTGCTCAACCTGAAAGGTATCGCTGTGAAGCTGGAAGGCAAGGACGAGGTAACTCTGTCCCTGACCAAGTCTGGAACAGGCCCCGTTACCGCTGGTGATATCACTCACGGTGATGAAGTCGAGATCGTAAACCCGGAGCACGTAATCTGCCACCTGACTGGTGCAAATGCTGAGATCAGCATGCGCCTGAAAGTTCAGCGCGGTCGTGGTTATGTGCCTGCTTCTGCTCGTGTTCACAACGATGATGAAGAGCGTCCTATCGGTCGCCTGCTGCTGGACTCCGCGTTCAGCCCCATCGTTCGCATCGCCTACAATGTCGAGGCGGCACGTGTGGAACAGCGCACCGACTTGGACAAGCTGGTTATCGACATGGAGACCAATGGTACTCTGGATCCGGAAGAAGCCATCCGTCGTTCCGCCACTATTCTGGCAGAGCAACTGGAAGCCTTCGTGGATCTGCGCGATGTCAGCGTGCCCGAGAAGAAAGAAGAGAAACCCGAGTTTGATCCGATTCTGCTGCGTCCTGTCGATGATTTGGAGCTGACAGTTCGTTCAGCGAACTGTCTGAAGGCAGAAGCTATCCACTATATTGGTGATCTGGTACAGCGTACCGAAGTTGAGTTGCTTAAGACTCCTAACCTCGGTAAGAAGTCCCTGACTGAGATCAAGGACGTGTTGGCCTCCCGTGGTCTGTCTCTTGGCATGCGCCTTGAGAACTGGCCGCCCGCCAGCATCGCTGACGAGTAATCCAGATTACGGGTTTCACAGATTTAGTTAGAAGGATAAGGTCATGCGCCATCGTTTGAGTGGTCGTCAACTGAACCGGAACAGCAGCCATCGTCAGGCTATGTTCCGCAACATGGCCAGCTCCCTGGTTCGTCATGAGATCATCAAGACGACTCTGCCTAAGGCAAAAGAGCTGCGTCGTGTAGTTGAACCGCTGATCACCCTTGCCAAGACTGATAGCGTTGCTAATCGTCGCTTGGCATTTGCCCGTACTCGCGATAACGCGATCGTGGCTAAGCTGTTCAATGAACTGGGCCCGCGCTACCTGGAGCGCGCCGGCGGTTATACTCGCATTCTGAAATGCGGTTTCCGTGCTGGCGACAACGCTCCTATGGCTTACATTGAGCTGGTAGACCGCCCGGCCGCTGCTGAAGCAGCTGCTGAGTGATAAAAGAAAAAGCCGGGCTTGTCCCGGCTTTTCTTTTGGTGGATTCTGATACTGCCTCTACTGCCTCTACTGCCTCTACTGCCTCTACTGCCTCTACTGCCTCTACTGCCTCTACTGCCTCTACTGCCTCTACTGCCTCTACTGCCTCTAGGCTGTGTTCTCAAAATGCTGGTTTTCTGTCCACACATAACTCGCGCAAGTAGCGAAGGCAGAAAGCCAGTTTGATAAAGGCTGCAAAACTCTTGGCTAGCTTTTCATATCTCGTTGAAAACCGGCGAAACTTCTTCAACCAACCGAAGCACCGCTCCACGACATTGCGCCTGCGGTAATGCACCTTGTCCAGTACCAATGGACGCCCCTTATGGCGCCGTTGCTGGTCGCTGCGTTGCGGAATGACCGCTTTTATCCTTCTCCGCCGTAGCTCGGCTCGAAAGGCTTTGCTGCTATAGGCCTTGTCTGCGGCAAGATGCGCTGGCCGTGTTCGGTAGCGACCTGATGACGTTGGTATCCTCGCCATGGCCAACGCGCTTGTTGCATAGCTGATTTCTGCTGATTGCCCCGGTGACAGGCAGAAGCTCAGTGGTAAGCCATGACCGTCCGTGACCAAGTGAATTTTGCTGCCGAAACCTCCCCGCGAACGGCCAAGGGCTTGATTCATTGAGGTGTTTTTTTACGTGCACCGGCAGCATCTTTGGATGCTCTGACATTGGAGCCGTCCAGGCACCACAGGTCGAAATCGATGAGCCCTT
>NZ_JBFOCN010000109.1:0-3057 GCF_040907815.1 Aeromonas sp. s6 | reverse complement strand
TTTCTGGTCTGACGGCGCTTACTGCTGAATTCACTGTCGGCGAAGGTAAGTTGATGACTCATGATGAACCCTGTTCCATGGCTCCAGATGACAAACATGATCTCATATCAGGGACTTGTTCGGGAATTCAGATAATAAGTGCGACACTCATGGATGAATGGCGAGAGGTGGCCAACTGCTGATTGGTGGTACCCTTCTGCTCGCCAAAGTAAAAGCAGTATCACCATGAGCTATCAGCAGTTGACCGAGGGGCAACGATACCAGTTATCGGTGCTTCGCGCACAGGGGATGTCCATCCTTGCCACCGCACGCGCCATTGGCGTTCATCGCTCCACCCTCTACCGGGAGCTGCGTCGTAACGCCGGGCCGCAGGGCTACCAGCCAGACAATGCGCATCAGCACGCCACCCACCGACGGGCCAGTGCGGCCAAATCTCGGCTATCTGCCGATGTCATCCAGTTTGTCGAGCTGACACTCGCCTGGTGGTGGAGCCCGGAGCAGATAAGCGCGGTGGGCAAGCAGATAGGCCTCATGGTGAGTCACGAGTGGATATACCGCCATGTGGCCGCCGACAAAGCCCGGGGTGGCCAGTTGTACCGCCATCTGCGCCAGGGCCACAAGCGCTACCGCAAGGGGGCGAGCAGCCTGCGTTCTCCCATCAAGGAAGCCCGCTCTATTGATGAACGGCCGGCTATCGTCGATAGCCGGGAGCGGCTCGGTGATTGGGAGGCGGACACGGTGCTGGGCAAGCAAGGCACAGGTGCACTGGTCACCCTGGTGGAGCGCAAGAGCCGGCTCTATCTGGTCAAGCGGGTCGCGAGCAAACAGGCTGGGGTGGTGCGGGATGCGATAATCGAGATGTTAACGCCCTACATCGAGCAGGTGCATACCATCACCTTTGACAACGGCGGCGAGTTTGCCGAACACAAGGCGATAGAGGAAGCGCTGGGTGCCGAGACTTACTTTGCGCACCCTTACTCTTCGTGGGAGCGCGGTCTGAACGAGAACAGCAATGGGCTGTTGAGGCAGTTTATCCCAAAGGGAACAGACCTGAGAGAGGTCACGGACGAGGATGTCAGGAGAGCGGAGCAGTGGCTCAACCTACGACCTCGGAAATGTCTCGGATTCAGGCAGCCTGTCAAGGTATTCGAAGAGTACCGTCAGGCGGCATAGGCGAGTGTCGCACTTCGAAGTTGAATTCGCGGTTCGCACCTTCCTTAGAAAAAATGTCAACCAAAGCGTTCATTCTTAGATATTTAAATATTTTTTCACTGTTATTGAAAAACGATACCATGA
Source organism: Aeromonas sp. s6 (assembly GCF_040907815.1). Classification (NCBI taxonomy): domain Bacteria; kingdom Pseudomonadati; phylum Pseudomonadota; class Gammaproteobacteria; order Aeromonadales; family Aeromonadaceae; genus Aeromonas; species Aeromonas sp. s6. The sequence continues at coordinate 1,761 of NZ_JBFOCN010000109.1, read as the reverse complement.
GCAGTAATGTATGCCAATTGGACCTGATAAATATGCGTACATCTTGACTTCTATGTAATCACATTCACAAATAAGGAAGTTATATGGTTTCTTTTGAACTGTTAGAGCAACTCCATAAATCTCACCTGCAATTTATTCTTAGGGCGAATGGCTTCACTGGTACCGGAAATAAGCATGAATTAATTGAGCGAGTGCTCAGCTCGCTATCTCTATCGCAAGCTTTAAATAGTCTAACCTTTACTGATGTTAAAACCTTGTGCTCATTTTTCAATATAAAGTATCAGGGCAAACAGGCATCTATAACAGCACTCTGTAATTTATGTGGCGCATCATCTGATACAAATAAGGTTGCCGATGTTGTACATGATGAAATATCATCAATTAAGAATGAGTTAAATGATATTGTCGGTTTGGCTGGTGTTAAAGGTAAAATAAAAGAACTCATTGCCTTCAGTGCTATTCAACAGAAAAGAAAAAATTTGGGCCTGGAGTCGGTTTCAGTTGGTAGACATATCGTTTTCACGGGTAACCCAGGAACAGGAAAAACAACAGTAGCTGGAATTATTGGCAGGTTATTCAAAGCTTATGGATTGGTGAGCCAAGGAGGATTCAGAGAGGTTAAGCGTTCAGATCTCGTCGGAGAATATATTGGAGAATCAGAAAAAACTACCAGTAAAATTCTGGAAGAAGCCAAGGGCGGGGTTCTCTTCATTGATGAAGCATATGCTTTAGCTGGCGAAAAGAATGACTTCGGCAAGGTCGTAATTGAAACTCTCATGGTTGCCATGGAGAAGTATCGTGACGATATTGTGATTATTGTTGCAGGTTATAAAGACGAAATGGAGCAGTTTTTGAATATGAACCCTGGCCTTAAGTCTCGGTTCAACTTTTTCATTGAGTTCGATGATTACAATGACGAGGAATTAGTCAGAATAGTCAAGGTAATGGCTGAAAAAAATGACTATTTAATAGAGAAAGAACTGGAAATAGCATTGCTTGATAAGTTTTCAAATTGCAGAAATTCCACCGACAAGTTCGCAAATGGCCGTCTTGCCAGAAATTTATTTGAGTCTATGTTATTGAAGCAGGCGATTCGTCTGTCTGAGACTGAAAGCTATGATGATGCCATGTTGCAGCTGTTAACAACAGCTGATTTATAATGGTTTATTTAGTGTCATTTAAATGGGCTAGTCCCTCTGTTTTCTGGGGGATTACTAAAACGGACATTCACGCCCATGTATGGAGATGGTATTCCGCACTCAAGAAGGGTAGCTCTACTTGGCGATGGTACTCGACTTGTTCTCTCGCCAGATCGTCTGTTGGGCTATGAAGCCAAGCATGAAGGCAGACTTGGCGGTTGATGTACTTTTGATAGCTGTCTGACGGTGCAAGCCAAAGCAGTCGGTACTTGTGCCTTCGGGTCAGGGCAGCCAATCCCCCGGTAGGAAATATCTACTGTCGTGGGGGCAGTCCAGACCCCGTGCCTTGGCTGGCAAAGCCTACGTGCCCCAATCCCTTGGCGTTGATCTGGTCCATCACGGCCATCAGCGCATCCGATTGAGCGGACGACGGGGCAAACAGACCGGCCTGTTGCTGTCCCTTGGGGGTGAACTCACTCAGCATGACGCCCCCTTCTGATCGCGGTAACCGTCGCGCTAAATCTGCGCTAGGCTGTGTTCTTAAAGTGATGAAGATATAATCTCACATCTTCTCAACAGCTTAAGATCCATTCCGTGTCCCGCCGTTATCAGCTGACTGATG
>NZ_JBFOCN010000108.1:0-1997 GCF_040907815.1 Aeromonas sp. s6 | reverse complement strand
CTGACCGGCACTGGCCACTTCCAGGTCAATGCGGGTTCGGATCGGGTGAGCGAGGTGTCGTTTGCCGACATCAGCGAGCAGCCGGCCCTGACCGCGTTGGGCCAGAGCGTCAAATACGAGCTGGTCGACGGCGATGCCAGCATCCCGGGCAATCAGGTGCTGAAAGGCTATGTGGAAGTCAATGGCCAGCGCGTCGAGGTGCTTCAGGTCGAACTGGTGGGCAAGCTGGACAACGCCGCCAGCAACGGTTTTGACTACAAGGTGACCCTGTTTGAGGGGGTTCACCAGAGCGGCAACACCGCGACCGACCTGCCGTTCAAGCTCAACATCGTCGACAGCGACAAGGGCAGCGGCAACAACGACAGCGCCACGGGCACCCTCAACATTCGCATTTCGGAAGGGGCCAACCCGACCCTCACCCTGACCGGCGTGACCCTGAGCGAGGGGCGCTTCGACGGTGCCGCCAACAACCAGACCGGCGATGATCAGCATGCCACCGGCACCCTGACCATTAGGGCGGACTCCGATCCCGTGGTGGACGTGCGGCTGACCCTCTCGGGCCAAGTTGTGGATGGGAGTGGCAAGGCCATCACCCACAACGGTGAGACCCTCACCTGGCAAGAGGTGGCGGGCAGCAACGGCCACAGCTTCCAGGCAGTGACTGCGAGCGGCACCCTGGTGCTGACGGTGACCCTGCCGAGCGTGCCGGGGCGCATCGAAGCCCACACCCAGGCAACCCTCGATTACCAGGTGAAGGTGCACACCAACCTGGATCATGGGGTGAGTGATAACCTGAGCCTGAATTTGCCGTTCAAGGTGACCGACAGCGATGGCTCGCTGATCACCGGAAACACCACGGCGGTGATCACCGATGCCGTCGATCCTCACCTTGGCATCGACAGCGGGGTCACCTTGCAGGAAGGGGCCTCTGGCCAGACCCTGGATGGCCAGTTGCCGGTGAGCGTGGGCAGCGATCGCCTGGTGTCGCTCAACTTCGAGGCGAACCAGCCTGGCCTGAATGGCCTCACCAGCGGCGGCAAGCCGACCCACTATCAGGTCAACGGCAATGTCATCACCCTGCAGGATGCGGGTGGCAAGAGCATCCTGACCGTGACCCTGGACTTGGACGGCAAGTACCATGTGAAGCTCGACGGCGTGCTGGATCAGCCGGTCAATACCGACAGCGTCAACCTGGGGCTGCAGGTGCAGGGCACCGATTTTGACGGTGACCGAAGCAACCTCGGCACCCTCAACATCGCCATCACCGACGGCGCCTTGCCCCAGGTCGATCCGGTTTCCCTCACCCTGGTGGAGGACAGCGACTGGAGCGCGGCCCAGACCCTCAGTGGCTCCCTCAATATCACCGCCGGCACGGATCCTTTGGCCCATATCGGCTTCGATGCCAGCCAGCCCGGCCTGCAGGGGCTCACCAGCGGCGGCCAGCTCGTGGTCATCAGTGTCAGCGGCAACAGCATCAGCGGCGCCGTCAACGGCCAGAACGTCTTCACGTTGACGCTGGATCAGAACGGTCACTACGTCTTCACCCTGAACCAGCCGCTGGATCAGGGGAGTGCAGACAGTCTGCTCAAGGCGGGCTTTACCCTGACCGACAGTGACGGAGATAAAGTCTCCTCCACCCTGAGCGTGGCCATCGGCGATGGGGCCAATCCGGTCATCAGCGCCGTGACCGGCACCGAGATGACGGAGGCGAACCAGGGGGCGAAGGATGTGGTGAGCCACATGAGCTTCACCGTGAGCCACGGGGCTGATGCGCTCGACACGAGCAGCCTCAAATTCGATATCGCCGCCATTCAGCAGAGCCTGGATGGCAAGTACAGCAGCCACGGCAGCCCGGTTACCTTCACCCTGGACGCCAACGGCGAGCTGGTGGGGACCAGCGCGGACGGCCGCGAGGTGCTGCGGGCCGAGCTGGATTTGGTGGAGAGCAACGGCAACTGGAGCGTCACCGCCAAGGTGACCCTGGGGGCCGAGCTGGA
>NZ_JBFOCN010000107.1:0-2425 GCF_040907815.1 Aeromonas sp. s6 | reverse complement strand
TGCGCGTCATCGACATTTATACCCATCGCTGGCGGATCGAGGAGTTCCATAAGGCATGGAAAACCGGAGCAGGAGCCGAGAGGCAACGCATGGAGGAGCCGGATAATCTGGAGCGCATGGTCTCGATCCTCTCGTTTGTTGCAGTCAGGCTGTTACAGCTCAGAGAAAGCTTCACCCTGCCGCAAGCGCTCAGGGCACAAGGGCTGCTAAAAGAAGCGGAGCACGTAGAAAGCCAGTCCGCAGAAACGGTGCTGACCCCGGATGAATGTCAGCTACTGGGCTATCTGGACAAGGGAAAACGCAAGCGCAAAGAGCGCGCCGGGAGCTTGCAGTGGGCCTACATGGCGATAGCCAGACTGGGGGGCTTTATGGACAGCAAGCGAACCGGAATTGCCAGCTGGGGCGCCCTCTGGGAAGGCTGGGAAGCCCTGCAAAGTAAACTGGATGGCTTTCTTGCCGCCAAGGATTTGATGGCACAGGGGATCAAGATCTGATCAAGAGACAGGACCTGTTGTTAAGCATCTTGAAAAACTTGTCGCATCCAGACGGCAAGCAACGGTTCTGGTTACCGGTTATATGGCAAAAGGCACCTTAGGAGAACGCCTGATCAGTATTTGCAAGGCCAGAGACCAAGGGAAGCCTTTGCCTAGCGAGGACCTGGTGATTGGCGAGAAAACAATTACGCCGACTGAGGTCACTTTGAAAGCCATTGAAATACAGGGCTATTACTCAGGCCATGCGGATCAGGAAGGGGTTCTTGATTTCGTGTTTCGTGAGCGCGGTGAAGTGAAGGAAGGGGTGACGCGTAAAGCGGCAACAATTTTTTTGAATCATGGACAGCATGCTGCACGTAAGGAGCTAAAGGAGGCGATTCAAAGTAGAGGAGAAGCGCGTCAGGAAGGTGATCGAGTCGTTTGTGGCATCGAGCTGCCTGACAATAGTGGTTTTTGGTATGACTTAAATACCAAGCAGTGGCTTGAGCCAGAAAAGGAATCAAAGACAGATTCCCTCCTCCGCGAGCTACTACTAGAGCAACGGAAAACTAATCAGCTATTGCAGAGATTAGTTGAGCACAGAGGCCCCCTTCAGAACTCGGCCCCAAAAAAACCTGGTAAGGCGTTGAAAAAATAGTTGCTCAGCCCACTTTTCCTCAATGGCTGCATCGACTGGCCGCGCGTGACCGTTCATCACGAACGGCTCCTGTAATTTATTAGCTGCTGTTCAGTTCTTGATGGACTGAACGGCAGGATCGGGTCGTCAAGAGACCGTCGCGCCAACATGGCATGCGCTTAACGTACGATTTTTTCCGTTTCGTGAGCTGACCCCGGGAAGCCTGCTTGGCCGCCCCCATGGCGTCCGTGGTGTTGCGAGACACCTCATTGACGGTGGACTGCATCTCGTTCATGGCGGTGGCGACCTGAGAGACCTCTCCCTGCTGGCTTGCCATGCCTTCGGCGGACTGCTCGGAGATGGCGCTCACCTCCTCTACCGCGCTGCTGAGCTGACTCACCGAACCGGAGATTTCACTCACCAGCTCCGCCAGAGCCCCCTGCATCCGGTCGATGGCCGACCCCAGCTGGCCCAGCTCGTCGCGGTTGAAGCGGTTGCCGCGGATCCACTCCTGCAGCTCGCCCCGACCGAGATCGCCGCTCGCAATGCGCTGGGCCTGACGGGCCAGCATGATGAGCGGGTCACGGATCTGGCGGGTCAGCACCACGGAGAGGGCGACAACCAGGGCCAGGCCGATCACCAGGGCCAGGGTCACACTCAGCTTGGCGCTGTCAAAGGCGGCGATCACCTCGGCGCGGGAGCCCACGGAGTAGCCGTGGTTGATGCGAATGAGATCCCCCACCGACTTGCTCAGGGTGGTGTAGAGGGTGACCCCCTCCCCCATGAAGAGGTGCCGGGCTTCGGCCATCTGTCCCGAGTCCTGCATCTGCCGGATGCGCTGGTGCAGGGCGACATATCGCTCCCAGTCCGCCTTGACGATGTCAAAGGCGCGGCGCTCCTCCCGATCCTCCGCCCAGATGGTGCCATCGTGGGCCACTATCTGGCGCGCAGCCTCTTGCAGGCTCTTCTCGCTCTCGTTGCGATAGCGGGCCTTCTGCTGGGCATCGTCCGCCACCAGGAAGACATCCAGTTCGTAGCGGCGCAGGGCATTGATGGTCTCGCCGAGGGTGCTGGTGCGCACGACGGCGGGCAGGATACTGTCGGTAAAGCCGATGGCGGCGCGGTTCATCTTGCTGAATTCAAACAGCGAGAAGCCGCCGATAAAGGCCATCATCAGGCCGAGTACGGCAAAGCCGGCGGTAAGTTTTTTGCCTATCGTCTTGACATCCTCCCCACCTTAGCGCTTCGCGTCACAGGAGGGGGATTCCCATTACTGGGTGATAGCTGCTCGCGCAGTACCGGGTTCCTGCTTCAT
>NZ_JBFOCN010000106.1:0-30838 GCF_040907815.1 Aeromonas sp. s6 | reverse complement strand
AAGCAGGAACCCGGTACTGCGCGAGCAGCTATCACCCAGTAATGGGAATCCCCCTCCTGTGACGCGAAGCGCTAAGGTGGGGGAGGATGTCAACACCAGCTTGTAGGCGATGTAGTACTTGTAGATGTTGCCCACATAGGTGACCGTCTCGGGGCCGATTTTCTCTGCCGCCACGTACTCGACATTGTGGAACCAGACGTTGGGATCCAGCCCCCGTTTCCTGGCCTCGGCACGGAGCCTGGCTACCCGGGCGGGGCCGGCATTGTAGGAGGCGAACGAGAAGAGGGCCTTGTCGAGGGCGGTCATGGGCTCGTCCGCATAGTAGTGATCGATCATCCAGCGCATGTATTTGACGCCCCTGTGAATATTGGGCTCGAGCTGGCGGATGTCGCCGACCTTCAGCCCCTTGCCGGTGGCGGGCATGATCTGCATGATGCCGATGGCGCCCACATGGCTACGGGCATGATGGTTGAGGGCGGACTCCTGGTAGCCCTGGGCCGCCATCAGCAGCCAGTCCATGTCATAGCGTTCGCCATATTCACGGAACAGCTCGACCACCTGCAGGAATTTCTTGCGCTCCGCCTCGGCGGCGGCGCTTTTGACGAACTTGTTCTGCTTGAGATAACGGGCCAGGATCTCATCCCCCGTCGCCTTGCCGCGCAGCGCCTTGATCTGCTCGTTGAGCATGGCGAGCAACTGGGGGCTCTCCTTGCGCACCGCCCAGGCGATGACGCCCCCTTCCCGGAACACGGGGGCGTCGTGAATGGTGATTCCGGGGAAAATCTTTTGCCAGAAGCGGGCCTTGTGCTCGTCCATGACGATGAAGGGGAGCAGGCCTGCGTTCACCATCTCCACCAGATCTTCATCTTCGAGTACCTCCGAGGCGGGTTGGAGGTCGATGAGGGGCTCTCCCGCCGACTTGCGGGCCTGGTTGTAGGCCATGAGGCTACTCGTAGTAGCTGGAGGAGGGGCGCACGAAGACGCGCTGGCCCCCGAGATCGGCGGCGCTTTCCACCTTGGGGGAGAGGGGGCCGGAGACGAGCAGCTCCCGCACGTTTTCAAGCAGGGGATCGGTGAAGGCGATACCCTGCTTCTTGCGCTTGTCCGTGATGGTGAGATTGGCGGCGGCGATGTCGCCTTTGCCCTCGATGAGGGAGCTCAGCAGCGCTTCCCGGGCCACGGGAATGAAGACGAAGTGCACCTTGAGGTGGCGCTTGATCGCCTTTTGCTTGCGCAACTGTTCGTTGAGACGCTTTTCCACCTGCATGAAGGCATCGTAGGTGACGCCCCGCTGCACGCCCTTGGTGATGAAGAACCCCGTCTTGTTGTAGGTGGTGAGCACTCGGATGGTGCGCTGCTCCAGCATGACGTCGAGATCTCCCAGCCTGGGTCTGGCAAGCTCGTCCCCCTCAAAGCTCAGGGCGCTTTTCTCCGTCTCTGCCTCGGGGGCCACCTGCTTGCCGGATTCGGCCCCCCAGGCTGGCGTCAGGGAGCAGAACCACCAGATCACGACCATCCATGCGCGTTTCATCACTTACACCTCGCTCGTTTTATTGAGTGTAAGTGGCGCCTTGTGGGTGATTTAGCTTATTGGGTTTGATAGAGATGGCCCCATAGCACGATTTCCACTATTCCATCCAGGAGTGCCCGCCCATGAAAAAAGGAGCCCCGAGGCTCCTCTTTTTCTGCGTGTTGCGGGCCCGTTTGGCTAGAACCAGAAGCCGATGATGAAGGAGCCCGCCAGGGTCAACATGACGTTGGCCACCGCATAGGTGCCGGCATAGCCGAGCGCCGGGATGGAGCTGTTGGCCGCTTCGTTCACCACGTCCATGGCCGGGGCGCAGGTACGTGCGCCCGTGATGGCGCCGAGCAGCAGGGCTGGGTTCATTTTGAGCACCCAGACACCGAACAGGTAGCCTACCAGCACCGGCAAGGTGGTCACCAGCATGCCGGAGAAGAGCACCACCATCCCCACTTCGCTCAGGTGATCAAGGATGCCGCCCCCCGCCTTGAGGCCGGTACTCACCATGAAGACAGCGAGCCCGAGATCCTTGGCAAGGCGCAGGGCCCCCGGCGGCACATAGCCCACCGTGGGGTGGTTGGCCCGCAGGTAGCCCATCAGGATCCCCGCCAGCAGCAGGCCGACGGCATTGCCGAGGCCGAACTCTATCTGGCCGAACACCAGGGAGACGGAGCCGATGAGCAGCCCCAGCACGAAGAAGGTGGCAAAGGCCACCAGATCCGTGGTCTGGCTGTGGATGCTGATGAAGCCGATCTTGTTGGCCAGCAGCTTGACCCGCTGCTTCTCGCCGCTGATCTGCAGCACGTCACCCTTTTGCAGCATGATATTGCGATCGAACGGCATCTCGATCTGGGAGCGCACCACCCGGTTCAGGAAGCACCCCTTCTCGGTGAGGTTGAGCTCCACCAGGTGGCGACCCACCACGGCATCGTTCTTCACCACGATCTCTTCGGTGACGATCTGGAGGTCAAGCAGGTTGCGATCGAACACCTCTTTGCCGTTGCGGTAGTTGACGTCGAGCTTCTCGTGGCTCTCGGGGTAGCCCACCAGAGCTATCTCGTCCCCTTCCTGAATGACGGCATCACCGTCGGGGCTCGCCAGGATGCCGTTGCGGCGAATGCGCTCCACATAGCAGCCGGTGTGGGGATAGATGCCGGTCTCCCGCAGGGTACGCCCCCCGATCCAGGCGGCGAGCTCTGGGCCGACCCGATAGGCGCGGATGATGGGCAGATAGGTCTTGCGGCTCTCGCTGTCGGACAGCCCCCGCTCGCGCGCAATCTTCTGCGCTTCGGTATTGAGATCCAGCCTGGCCAGGGAGGGGAGGTAGCGCACCACCAGCATCAGCCCCACCAGCCCCACCAGGTAGGTCAGGGCGTAGCCGATGCCCATGTTGTCCAGCACCGACTGCATGTCGGTCTGGTGGGGCAGGTTGAGCAATCCGCTTCGCAGGGCGTCCTGCGCCCCCACCAGGGCCGGCGTGGAGGTGAGGGAACCTGCCAGAATGCCGGCGGCCATGCCGGGCCCCAGATTAAAGAACTTGGCGAGCCCCACGGTCAGCAGCAGGGCCGACAGCAGGATCACCAGGGTCAGGGTGATGTAGTGGATGCCGTCGCGAAGGAAGACGCTGAAAAAGTGCGGCCCCGCTTCAATTCCCACACAGAAGATGAACAGCATGAAGCCGACGTTTTCAGTGGAGGTGGAAAACTGGAATCCCATCTGGCCAAACAGCAGGGCGGTGAAGAGCACGCCTATGGTGTTGCCTATCTGGAAGTTGCCGATGCGTACCTTGCCCAGCAGCAGCCCGAAGGCTAGTACCACGAACAGCAGCAGGGAGTCGCTTTGATGTAGCAGTGTCACGAAATCTATGGTCATGCCCGGAAAAACCGAGGATAAAAGTGAGGCCGATATTGTGCCGGATCCTGTATCAAGAAAGAAGCGCCAAAGCGGATTAACAGCCAGTTAAGTGCTGGTCTCTTCGATGAAGATAGGGATGCGAGGGGGGGCTGGGGAAAACACCTCTATTTTACGCTGCAAGGCCCGCTGTCAATGAGTGAAATATGCTGTCGAGCAGAGAGGGGATGACGCTCCTGTGGACAATTTATTACCTGCTGCATGGGGAGCAAACGGGCATGTTTTTCAGCATTTTCCACTGAGGAAATTGAAGGGTAACAAAAGAGACTCATGACTCATCCGGCGAGGGCTGACCCGCAGGACGCGGCATAGCGAAAAAAAATCCCCCACAGGCAGCACCGCGAGTCGATTCATCCCATTTAGGGGGGAAGGGAAAAACAGCAGAAAATGGGGAAGAGCGGGGGCAGCCATCGCAAACCGGGGACAATGGCTGCCAGCCCAGATGAACCGTGGCTTTGGTCAAGTTACCCACAGAAACTGTGGATAACCCTGTTTATGAAACTTGGCAATCAGGCTGAAAGCCGCGCCAATACTGGGCTGCAAGGACTGTTCAAAAAATACCTGCAATAAATTGTTTCTATAAAAATCAAATAGTTATACGCAGCAGAACAAAAAGCTGCTGGTCAGTAACGGGAGATCAAAAGGGAGTCAGGCCGCAGGGGAGGGCTTGTGCATTAAAATTGGAAGAGGAAAGCACTAAAGTGGATAACTTGCACCGAGATGGTGAGGAATTGGCTCCCCCGACTGGACTTGAACCAGTGACATACGGATTAACAGTCCGCCGTTCTACCGACTGAACTACGGGGGAACATCAGGCAAGGAGGTGCATCATACAGAGGTCGTATTTCAGGGTCAATAGCCATCAGGGAGGGTGAGCGGATACCCAGCTCCTTCAACTCGGGGTACACTGCTCCCTTGCCGTTTTTTGCCGGGAGTCGTCATGAGCAAGTTATTCCAGTTGGCCAGCCAGTTTCAACCCGCCGGGGATCAGCCGAGGGCCATCGCCCAGCTGCTCGATGGCATCGAGTCGGGACTGGCCCACCAGACCCTGCTCGGGGTGACCGGTTCGGGCAAGACCTTTACCATGGCCAACGTCATCGCGACTCTTAATCGTCCCACCATGATCCTGGCCCCCAACAAGACCCTGGCGGCCCAGCTCTATGGGGAGATGAAGGAGTTCTTCCCCGACAACGCGGTGGAGTATTTCGTCTCTTATTACGATTACTACCAGCCCGAAGCCTATGTGCCGACCACGGACACCTTCATCGAGAAGGATGCCTCCATCAACGATCACATCGAGCAGATGCGGCTGTCAGCCACCAAGGCGCTGCTGGAGCGGCGCGACGTGGTGATCGTCGCCTCGGTATCGGCCATCTATGGTCTGGGGGATCCCCAGGCCTACCTCAGCATGATGCTGCACCTCAAAGTGGGGGACGTGATCAATCAGCGGGATATCCTGCGCCGCCTCGCCGAACTGCAGTACACCCGCAACGACATGGCCTTCCAGCGCGGCACCTTCCGGGTGCGGGGGGAGGTGATCGACATCTACCCCGCCGAATCGGACAAGCTGGCCCTGCGGGTGGAGCTGTTTGATGAAGAGGTAGAACGCCTCTCCCTGTTCGATCCCTTGACCGGCGCCATCGAGCAGACGGTGGTGCGTTACACCATCTACCCCAAGACCCACTACGCCACCCCGCGGGAGACCATTCTGGGTGCCATCGAGCACATCAAGGAGGAGCTCAAGGGGCGGCGCGAGCAGCTGATGAACCTCAACAAGCTGGTGGAGGAGCAGCGCATCAGCCAACGCACCCAGTTCGACATGGAGATGATGCAGGAGCTGGGTTACTGCTCCGGTATAGAGAACTACAGCCGCTACCTCTCCGGCCGCGCACCGGGTGAGCCGCCGCCCACCCTGTTTGACTACCTGCCGGGGGACGGCCTGCTCATCATCGACGAATCCCACGTCACGGTGCCGCAGATCGGCGCCATGTTCAAAGGGGACAGATCCCGCAAGGAGACCCTGGTGGAGTACGGCTTCCGCCTTCCCTCGGCGCTGGACAACCGGCCCCTCAAGTTCGACGAGTTCGAGGCGCTGATGCCCCAGACGGTGTTCGTCTCGGCGACCCCCGGCCCCTACGAGCTGGAGAAGTCAGGCGGTGACGTGGTGCAGCAGGTGGTGCGTCCCACCGGCCTGCTCGATCCTGAGGTGGAAGTGCGGCCGGTCAGCACCCAGGTGGACGATCTGCTCTCCGAGATCCGCAAGCGGGTGGCGGTGGAGGAGCGGGTGCTGGTCACGACACTGACCAAGCGGATGGCGGAGGACTTGACCGAATACCTGGCGGATCACGAGGTACGGGTGCGCTATCTGCACTCGGATATTGATACCGTGGAGCGGGTGGAAATCATCCGCGACCTGCGCCTTGGCAAGTTCGACGTCTTGGTGGGCATCAACCTGCTGCGCGAAGGACTCGACATGCCGGAAGTCTCCCTGGTGGCCATTCTGGATGCGGATAAAGAGGGCTTCCTGCGTTCCACCCGCTCCCTCATCCAGACCATCGGCCGGGCAGCGCGCAACCTCAACGGCAAGGTGATCCTTTACGGGGATACCATCACCAACTCCATGAAGGTTGCGATCGAAGAGACCGAGCGGCGCCGCGCCCTGCAACACGCCCACAACCTGGAACACGGCATCGTGCCGAAGGGGCTCAACAAGGCCATCGGCGATGTGATGGACATGGGGGGCAGCCGCACGGCGGGCAAGGCGGGCAAGGGGAGTCGCAAGGCTGCCGAACCGCAAGGGGAGTACCATGCCCGCTCTGCCAGCGAGATCAGCAAGGAGATCAAGCGGATGGAAGAGCAGATGTTCCAGCATGCGCGGGATCTGGAGTTCGAACAGGCGGCGGCGCTGCGGGATCAGATCCAGCGGCTGCGCGGCGAGCTGATCGAGTCATGAGCACCAGACGCTGGCTCATCTGGCGGCGTTTGCGCCGCCTCTATCAAGGCTTTCGCCACCCAGGCACGCCCTGGTGGGCGAAGGGGCTGGTGATCCTTATTCTGCTCTATGGCATCAGCCCGGTGGACGTTGTCCCCGATGTGGTGCCTCTCCTTGGCTGGCTCGACGACGCTACCTTGTTGCTGCTCCTCTTGTGGGGCTGGGAGAAATGCTTGCCCGGCGAGGTGCTGGCCGCTCTGGACAAGGCCGAGTGAGCAGAAGCCTACGTTCAGGGAGAGGGGAAAAGAAGGGGGGACTGAATGACTCCCTTCATGGGATTCGAAAAAGGGGACCATGGGGAGATTGTGAGCCAGGTCTCATTGGCGTAGACTCCACGCCGTTCACTTCATGGGTACCAAAAAATGGATCTGATCCTCTTTGCCATCGACTTTATTCTGCACGTTGACGTGCATCTGAAAGAGCTGTTCGAGAACTATGGCGTCTGGGTATACGCCATCCTGTTTCTCATCATCTTCTGTGAAACCGGGCTGGTGGTGACTCCCTTCCTGCCGGGGGACTCCCTGTTGTTTGCTGCAGGTGCCCTCACCGTGGGCAGCGTGTTGGACGTGCACACCCTAGCCGCCGTGCTGATCATCGCCGCGGTGCTCGGCAACGTGGTGAACTACACCATAGGCCACTTCTTCGGTGAGCAGCTGTTTCGCAACCCCGATTCCAAAATCTTTCGCCGGGACTATCTGGTCAAGACCCATGCCTTCTATGCCAAGCATGGCGGCAAGACCATCATCATCACCCGCTTCCTGCCCATAGTGCGCACCTTCGCCCCCTTCGTGGCGGGCATGGGGGCCATGACCTATCCCCGCTTCCTGGCGTTCAACCTGGTGGGGGGGCTCTTGTGGGTGCTCTCCTTCGTCTATGCCGGCCACTTCTTTGGCAATCTGCCGGTAGTGCGCCACAACTTTACCCTGCTCATCTTCGGCATCATCGCGGTCTCCTTGTTGCCCATGGTGATCGGCATGGTGAAGGCCAGGAGAAGTGCCAGCAAGGCTACCTCCGAAGGCGCGTGACATCGCCGTGCACGACATGAAAGAAGGGAGCCGATGGCTCCCTTCTTGTTGGTAGGCCGAGTGGCAGGTCGCTGCTGCGCCCTTTGACCCGCTTGTGGCCTGTTACGATGATGCACACCCGCAGGCAGCCACTTCATTGGCAGAACAGGGAGAAGGAGATCCGGCCCTCTGGGCATGGGGTCGTGAGGCGATAAAGAGGAAATAAAAAGGGAGCCATGGGCTCCCTTCTTAGGGTCGAGTGACGAACTAGTTGCAGCAGCGCCCTTTTATCAGGTTGCCAGCAGCCACGATGACGAACACCAGCAGATAGGCGGCAAAGATGACCACGAGCCACTGCGGCATGGAGAAACCGAGGAACTGCCAGCTGATCTCGCTGCAGTCGCCGTCCGGGTAGAACATCCAGGGAACCCACTTATCCAGTGGTGCCCAGGCAGGGAAGTCAACAAATCCCTCGCATACGTTGAAGGGGGAGGGGTTCATCTGGTAATCCACATGCTTGAGCGCCAGTTTCAGGCCCCAGAAGGCGCTGTAACCCCACAGGAGCATGGCACTCCAGCGCAGGTACCAGCGCTCTGGCGCGACCATGCCGAGGAGGCCGGCCGTGAGTACGCCGAGGAGGGCGATACGTTCATAAATGCACATCACGCAAGGGTGCAAACCCAACACGTGCTGGAAGAAGAGGGCGCAGAGTTCCAGCGCGAAAGCGGAGGCTGCCAGCAATCCCCAGGCCAGACGATGACTGGCAATGCGGCGAAGATACTCGATCATATGATTGATCTCTCAGAGAAAAATAGTGGCTGAATTAGAGCAGAGTCCCATCTGAAAAGAAAGGGGCCGAACAGCCCCTTTCATGATCAGTGTGTGGACGGGGTGGGCAGTGGCAGTGCCCCATGATCCAGCAACCACCCTGCCTGATAGAACCATTCGGTTGCAGGACCGAGGAGCAGTTCCACGGAGAAAAAGCCGACAAGCCCCAGCACCAGGGTATAGGGCAGCGCCATCCAGACCATACGGCCATAAGAGAGGCGCAGCAGGGGAGCGAGGGCCGAGGTGAGCATGAACAGGAATGCGGCCTGGCCATTGGGGGTGGCGACCGACGGCAGGTTGGTGCCCGTGTTGATGGCCACGGCCAGCAGATCAAAATGCTCCCGGTTGATGGCGCCGTTGATCAGGGCGGTCTTCACCTCGTTGATGTAGACGGTGCCGACGAAGACGTTGTCACTGACCATGGAGAGCAGACCGTTTGCTAGGTAGAAGAGGGCAAGCTGATCCTCCGGCTTGGCCGCCAGTACCCACTGGATCACCGGCTTGAACAGCTGTTGATCGATGATGACCGCCACCACGCTGAAAAAGACGGTGAGCAGGGCGGTGAATGGCAAAGCCTCCTGGAATGCCTTGCCAAGCGCGTGTTCTTCAGTCACGCCGGTGAACGCCGTCGCGAGCACGATGACCGTCAGGCCGATCAGCCCAACTGCAGCCAGATGGAGGGCAAGACCCGTGATAAGCCAGGTGGCAATCAGCGCCTGGACGATCAGCTTGGCCTTGTCCTGCGGGGTACGTTGTGCGTCTTCGTCGCGCTCGTAGGATTCCATGATGTGACGCACGGGCTCGGGCAAGCGGGCGCCATAACCGAACCAGCGGAATTTTTCGACCAGGATGCAGGTCAGCAGGCCGCAGATGAAGACCGGAATGGTGACTGGTGCCATGCGAATGGCAAATTCACCGAAGTGCCACCCGGCCTGTTCACCGATGATGAGGTTCTGGGGTTCGCCGACCAGGGTGCAGACGCCCCCCAGGGCGGTACCGATGGCGGCGTGCATCATCAGGCTGCGCAGGAAAGCACGAAACTCGTTCAGATGCTGGCGGGAGAGCTCGTCAATCTCTTCGTCATCATGATGCAGATTGCCGGACTCATCCCGGGAGGCCACCTTGTGGTAGATGGCGTAGAAGCCGGTGGCGACGCTGATGACCACGGCGATCACGGTCAGGGCATCAAGGAACGCGGAGAGGAAGGCAGACACCAGGCAGAAGGCGAGAGAAAGCAACGTTTTGGAGTGGATGCGCACCAGCATCTTGGTAAAGACGTAGAGCAGCAACTGCTTCATGAAGTAGATGCCGGCCACCATGAAGACCAGCAGCAGAAGCACTTCGATATTGGCCACCAGCTCATGCTTTATCTGGTTGGCGGAGGTCATGCCGATGAGCACGGCTTCGATGGCCAGGAGTCCGCCCGGTTGCAGCGGATAGCACTTGAGGGCCATGGCCAGGGTAAAAATGAACTCGACAACCAGCAGCCAGCCGGCCAGGAAGGGATCAACGTAGAAAATGACCGGGTTGATCAGCAGGAATAGAACGATGGCAATTTTGTACCATCGCGGAGCATTGCCCAAAAAGTTCTTTGTAAACGCGCGCCCTAGGCTGATTGGCATAATGATGGTTCTCTGTTCTGTTGTTGATATCTGCGTCTATGCAGTCGAGCCCGACCCGAGCCGAACATCCGGATATTCACCTGTATCAGATTGATTGCACATGATTTTAATCAAGGGAGCGATAACTATAAATAAGCTCGCCGAACTTGCCCAGCGAGCAAACGCTTATATCCCCATCATTTGGTGTTGGTTGACTCCCCACTTGTTGCTGTATACATATTTTTAACAAAAAGATCGGGGTAATGTGAGCAGAGGACCGACCTTCTGCTTGCCAGCATGACCGGCTTTGCTATTATTCGGGGGCCTTTTTACGCACTACAACAGAGTCATTACATGGTCATTAAAGCGCAAAGCCCTGCCGGGTTTGCCGAGGAATACATCATCGAGTCCATCTGGAACAATCGCTTTCCTCCTGGATCCATTCTGCCGGCGGAGCGCGAGCTGTCCGAATTGATCGGCGTGACTCGCACTACCTTGCGTGAAGTGTTGCAGCGCCTTGCCCGTGATGGCTGGCTCACCATCCAACATGGCAAACCGACCAAGGTCAACAATTTCTGGGAAACCTCCGGTCTCAACATTCTGGAGACACTGGCACGTCTCGATCAGGACAAGGTGCCGGATCTGGTGGCACAGCTGCTCTCCGCCCGGACCAACATCTGCACCATCTTCATCCGTGGCGCCATTCGCAACAACCCGGAACAGGCCGCCGAGATCTTGCGGGGTGCCGATGATGTGGAGAACACGGCCGAGGCCTATGCGGACTTCGACTACCGTTTGCATCACCAGCTTTCATTTGCCTCGGGCAACCCCATCTATGCCTTGATTCTCAACGGTTTCAAGGGCTTGTACAGCCGGGTTGGCCGCTACTACTTCTCGGACAAACAGGCGCGGGAAACCGCAGATGCCTACTACAAGACGCTGCGCAAGCTGGCCGAAACCAAGGATCACGAAGCCGTGTTCATGACGGTACGCCAGTACGGCATCGAGTCTGGCAAGCTTTGGACCCGTCTGCGTCAGGACATGCCAAGCAACCTGTGTGACAACTGATTGCCCTGATCCAAGAAAAACGCGCCTGATGGCGCGTTTTTTTATGCCCGGCACTGACGTCAGGTCATGCTCTTGCGGTCCGGACAACGGCCGATGATATCTGCGGATAGCTCGCCATTGTCCTGCTCCAGCACCACATCGAAGCCCCACAGCTGATGCAGATGCTTGAGCACCTCGTGGCGTGACTCGCCAAGGGGGATGCGGTTGTGGGGAACATAGCGCAGGGTCAGGGAGCGATCGCCTTTCACTGCCACGTTGTAGACCTGAATGTTGGGCTCCAGGTTGCTCAGGTTGTATTGAGCGGACAGGGTGCTACGCACCAGTCGGTAGCCCTCTTCATTGTGAATGGCGGACACCTTGAGGTAGTTCTTCAGATCGTCGTCATCGATGGCAAAGAGCTTCATGTCGCGCATCACCTTGGGACTGAGGAACTGGCTGATGAAGCTTTCGTCCTTGAAGTTCTGCATGGCGAAATGCAATGTCTCGACCCAGTTGGTGCCAGCGTAATCGGGGAACCAGTATCTGTCCTCCTCGGTCGGGTGTTCGCAGATGCGACGCAGGTCCGTGAACATGGCAAAGCCAAGGGCGTAGGGGTTGATCCCCGAGTAATACCGGCTGTTGTAGGGGGGCTGATAGACCACGTTGGTGTGGCTGTGCAGTACCTCCAGCATGAAGCGATCGCTGATTTTTCCCTCGTCATAGAGGTGGTTGAGAATGGTGTAGTGCCAGAAGGTGGCCCAGCCCTCGTTCATCACCTGCGTCTGCTTCTGCGGGTAGAAGTACTGACTGATCTTGCGCACGATACGCACCACCTCGCGCTGCCAGGGCTCGAGCAGGGGGGCATTCTTTTCGATGAAATAGAGGATGTTCTCCTGAGGCTCGGCAGGATAGCGCCTGTCTTCCACCCCGGCAATCTTGTGCTGCTTGGGCAGGGTACGCCACAGCTCATTGACCTGGGTTTGCAGATAATCTTCCCGCGCCTTCTGGCGCCGTTTCTCCTCGGCCAGAGAAATCTTCTGGGGCCGCTTGTAACGATCCACCCCGAAGTTCATCAGGGCATGGCAGGAGTCAAGCAGTTTCTCCACCGCATCGATGCCGTGTTTTTCCTCGCACTCGGTGATGTAGTTCTTGGCAAACAACAGGTAGTCGATGATGGAGGAGGCATCGGTCCAGGCCTTGAACAGATAGTTGTTCTTGAAGAAGGAGTTGTGACCATAGCAGGCGTGGGCCATGACCAGCGCCTGCATCGGCATGGTGTTCTCTTCCATCAGATAGGCGATGCAGGGGTCCGAGTTGATGACGATCTCGTAGGCCAGTCCCATTTGGCCGCGCTTGTAGTTGCGCTCGGTGTGGATAAAGCGCTTGCCGAATGACCAGTGTTGATAACCGATGGGCATGCCGACACTGGAGTAGGCATCCATCATCTGCTCTGCAGTGATCACCTCGATCTGGTTGGGATAGGTGTCGAGCCGATAGAATTTGGCGACCCGGGCTATCTCCTGGTGATAAAGCTCCAGCAGATCGAAGTTCCAGTCAGGACCATCGTCCAGCGGCGCTATCTTTCTTGCGGTTTCTACCATATGTGATCCCTCAAGCCGCTTGCTTCTTGAACAATTCCCGGAACGCCGGATAAATGTCCTCGACCTTGCGAATGTGCTCCATGGCGAAGTGGGCGTATTGCTCTGCCACCGCCTCATATTCGTGCCACAGGGTCTGGTGGGCGCGGGTAGTGATCTCGATGTAGGAGTAGTAACGCACCCGCGGCATGATGTCGCGCATCAGGATCTCCCTGCACTGGGGTGAGTCATCGGCCCAGTTGTCACCATCAGAGGCCTGCGCCGCATAGATGTTCCACTGGTTGGCGGGATAACGTTCGTTGATGATGTCGTTCATCATCTTGAGCGCACTGGAGACGATGGTGCCGCCGGTCTCCTGGGAGTAGAAGAACTCGTGCTCGTCCACCTCCTTGGCCTGGGTGTGGTGGCGGATGTAGACCACCTCGACATTCTTGTAAGTCCGGCTCAGGAATAGATAAAGCAGGATATAGAAACGCTTGGCCATCTCCTTGGTAGCCTGATCCATGGAACCGGAGACGTCCATCAGGCAGAACATCACCGCCTGGCTCGAGGGGACGGGCCGTTTGACAAAGTTGTTGAATTTGAGGTCGAAGGTGTCGATAAAGGGGACCGCATCGATGCGTCGTTTCAGCTCCCTGATCTCTTTTTCAAGTTGCGCCATTTCGGCGAAATGGTCGTTGGGCTCGCAAGCCAGCTGGGCCAGGCGCTCCTCCAGTTCACACAACTGACGTTTCTTGCCTGCCTGCAGCGCCATGCGCCGCGCCAGCGAATTTTGCAGGGAGCGCACCACGTTGATGTTGGCAGGCACCCCGTTGGAGGTGTAGCCGGCCCGATAGGTCTTCATCTCCATCAGCTGGTTGAGCTGGGTCTTTTGCAGCCGCGGCAGCTCCAGATCCTCGAACAGCAAGTCCAGGTACTCGTCCTTGGAGATCTGGAAGACGAAATCATCGACTCCCTCTCCTTGATCCGAAGCCTGGCCCTCGCCACTCCCTTGGCCGCCGCCACCCCCTTTGGGCCGGTCAATCTTGTCACCAGATACGAACTGGTCGTTGCCTGGATGCACCATCTCCCGTTTGCCGCCATGACCCTGATGAAAATGGGGTTCCCCGATGTCCTTGGTCGGGATGCTGATGCTCTCACCCTTGTCCACGTCCTGAATGCTGCGCTTGGAGACAGCATCCGAGACCGCTTGTTTTATCTGCTTCTTGTAGCGGCGGATGAAGCGCTGCCGATTGACAGCGCTTTTGTTTTTGCCGTTGAGCCTGCGGTCGATAAAATGCGCCATAACTCCCCCTTGAACACGGCAGGGTCAGGATGACTTGCGTACCCTGAGATACCACTCGGAGAGCAGCCGCACCTGTTTACGTGTGTAGCCTTTCTCCATCATCCGTTCGACAAAGTTATCGTGCTTCTTCTGCTCCTCAGCCGAGGTTTTGCTGTTGAAGGAGATAACCGGCAGCAGCTCTTCCGTGTTGGAGAACATCTTCTTCTCGATCACGGTGCGCAGCTTCTCGTAACTGGTCCAGTTGGGGTTACGGCCTGCATTGTTGGCCCGGGCACGCAGCACGAAGTTGACGATTTCGTTGCGGAAATCTTTCGGGTTGCTGATCCCGGCAGGTTTTTCAATTTTCTCCAGCTCGCTGTTGAGAGACGCTCTGTCAAACAGCTGGCCGGTTTCTGGGTCACGATACTCCTGATCCTGGATCCAGAAGTCGGCGTAGGTGACGTAGCGATCGAAGATGTTCTGACCGTACTCTGAATACGACTCGAGGTAGGCGGTCTGGATCTCCTTGCCGATGAACTCGACGTAGCGCGGAGTCAGGTAACCCTTGATGAACTCCAGATAGCGATCGTGCAGCTCTTGCGGGAACTGCTCGCGCTCTATCTGCTGCTCCAGCACATAGAAGAGGTGCACCGGGTTGGCTGCCACTTCCGCGTGGTCGAAGTTGAAGACACGGGAGAGGATCTTGAACGCGAAACGGGTGGAAAGGCCGTTCATGCCCTCGTCAACCCCCGCATAATCCCGGTACTCCTGATAGCTTTTCGCTTTGGGATCCGTGTCTTTGAGACTCTCGCCGTCATAGACTCGCATCTTGGAATAGAGGCTGGAGTTTTCCGGCTCCTTGAGCCGCGACAGCACCGAGAACTGGCCCAGCAACTCCAGAGTACCCGGTGCGCATTTGGCCTCGGTCAGCTCGCTGTTGAACAGCAGTTTTTCATAGATCTTCACCTCTTCCGAGACGCGCAGGCAGTAGGGCACCTTGACGATGTAAACACGGTCGAGGAAGGCTTCGTTGTTCTTGTTGTTGCGGAACTGCTGCCACTCGGATTCGTTGGAGTGGGCCAGCAGGATGCCGTCGAAGGGGAGGGCGGAGAGCCCTTCGGTACCGTTGTAGTTCCCCTCTTGCGTCGCCGTCAGCAGCGGGTGCAGCACCTTGATGGGGGCCTTGAACATCTCGACGAACTCCATCATCCCCTGGTTTGCCTTGCATAGCGCACCGGAGTAGGAGTAAGCATCGGCATCATCCTGGGCGAAGTGTTCCAGCATGCGGATATCGACCTTGCCGACCAAGGAGGAGATGTCCTGGTTGTTGTCGTCCCCCGGTTCGGTTTTGGCGATGGCGATCTGATCGAGGATGGAGGGGTTCACCTTCTCCACCTTGAACTTGGTGATGTCGCCGCCAAACTCGTGAAGGCGCTTGGCGACCCAGGGAGACATGATGGGGCGCAGATAACGGCGAGGGATGCCGTACTCCTTCTCGAGGATTTCGCCATCTTCGTCGATGTCAAACAGGCAGAAGGGGTGATCATTCACTGGTGAGCCCTTGATGCGATAGATGGGCACTTTTTGCATCAGGGATTTGAGTTTCTCTGCCAGCGAGGATTTACCGCCGCCAACCGGTCCGAGCAGATAGAGGATCTGTTTCTTCTCTTCCAGACCCTGAGCGGAATGTTTGAGATAGGAGACAATCTGTTCGATGGCTTCTTCCATGCCATAGAAGTCTTTGAAAGCGGGATAACGCGCGACGACGCGGTTGGAAAAGAGACGGCTGAGACGTGGATTGGTCGAGGTGTCGATCATTTCCGGCTCGCCGATGGCGGTCAGCAGACGTTCGGCGGCAGAGGCGTAGCAGGATTTGTCCTGTTTGCACATATCCAGAAACTCCTGGATGCTGTACTCCTCCTCTCTGGCCTTCTCATACCGCTGTTGATAGTGCTCGAAGATGCCCATAACTTAGCCCTCGTTATAGTCGCTTGCCCTGAAAAAGAGTGGATCACTACTTTTGTTCTGTTTACCTCTTAAGCCTAGTCAACAGCCCCCAGTAATCCATCGCCATCATTGGTTTAAGTTTGTGCGGGAGCTTCCCGATCCTCGTGCGGGAAGAAGCAGTAAGTGACATACCTATGTTACTGACTGTTAAATTATTTTTGCCACGACAGTGATGCAAATGTCAAAGACATAAAAAATAAATCTTTGTGTGCCAGAGGGAGAAAATGGTGACGCTCTGTTTTGTCAGGGGGCGGTGCCAGCAAGGGCAAGGGCGGCAGGGAATAGAGGGTAAAAAGACGTGTCGCTTACGTCAACGTAATGTTACTTGCTTGGTGCTTTTGCTCTAATTTTTACATTGACGCTACATTCTGGCTGCTCTAGATTGGTCCTGTGTCGAGCAGTCATCGCTTTAGCAAGAGAGTGGGTGATTGTGCAGATACTAAGCTCTGTTTAAGCACGTTTCCGTTGGCTTGACCCTCGCATCCGCGAGGGTCTTATTTTTTCAGCGCCTGAACGGCGCCAAACCTGCAAGCTCAGGATTCGGCGGGATAGAGGGCTGACACCACCGCCAGCACCTCGGCGAAGGGATGGTTCGCCAACTGGCCAAAACCGGCCAGATCCCTGGCCTTTAGACGGGTGGTCAGCGGGGTGGCGATGCCACACAGGAAACGGGTCAGGATCCTGGGATGGCGCTGATGGCACAGGGCGATCAGCGGATCGCACCAGGCGCGCAAACCGTGCTCGTTGGGCAAGCCCGGTGATGGCAACGGCGGCAACACGGCGATCTCTCCCCGGCAGACGGAACAGTGCCCGCAGCGCTCGGGGGCGGCGTCGTCGGCAAAATAGCGGGCAAGCTCATGGCTGAGGCAGGTGGTCGAGGTGAAAAAGGCCAGCAGTGCCTGAAGGCGGGCCAGCTCGCTCTGCTCTTTCTTTTCAAACAATCCATGCAGCTCTTCGGCCAGGGTCACGGTATCGATTTGCTGGCTCAGCACCCGATAGAGCTCGGTCATCTGCTTGCTTTCAAGCTCGATCCAACCCTGCTGCTGCAGGTAGTCCAGCGCCGCCGCGGCGCGCTGGCGTTCTCCCTGATATCCCTGCCACAGCGCCTCGAAGTCAATGGTGCACCAGGTGCGCGCCTGGGGGGCGCAGGCAAAGACCTGCTCCAGGAACTGGCGGCGTTCGGAATTGAAACGAGCGAGGATCGCCTGTTTTTCCAGTACGAACCTGAAACGGTACTCGGCAAAGTAGCTGTAGGCCGGTGCAATGACCCCCGCCATCTCCAGATAGACCAGCAGGGTCTTGAGGGGCAGTTGGCGAATGTTGGTCTCGTTGGAGAGGCGCAGCAGGCTGAATTCCCACTCGGCGCCGCTCTGGCGCACGATATCGAGCAAGTGCGCGATGGCGTCCCTGTCCGGCGTATCCCCATAGACGAAGTTTTCCAGTACCGGCAACTGGGCGCGGCTCGCCAGCACGGTGCAGCGGGAGGGAAGCCCGTCACGTCCGGCGCGGCCTATCTCCTGGCTGTAGTTCTCGATGGACTTGGGCAGGTCGTAGTGAATGACCCGGCGAATGTCGGCCTTGTCGATGCCCATGCCAAAGGCGATGGTGGCCACGATGCAGTCGAGTCTGCCAGCCATGAAGTCATGCTGGATCTGGCTGCGCAGGGCGGGATCGAGCCCCGCATGGTAGGCGCATGCCCGGATGCCGCTGGCCTGTAGCTGCGCGGCGCACTGCTCTGCGCTGTGTTGCAGAGTCACGTAGACGATGGTGGGGGCGGCCGGATTCCGGTGCAGCTCCTCGCGCAGCCATGTATCGCGGGCACTGCCGGCCAGCGGGAGGACGGCCAGATCCAGATTGGGTCTGTAGAAACCGGTGACCACCAGATCGTCCCGGTCGATGGCAAATTTTGCCTGCATGTCCGCCATGACGGCCGGGGTGGCGGTGGCGGTCAGCAACAGCACCTGGGGAATGGCCAGTTCACGGCGATGATCCGGCAGCTTGAGGTAGTCGGGGCGAAAGTTGTGGCCCCACTCCGAGATGCAGTGGGCCTCGTCCACCACCAGCAGTGACAGGGGGATGTGGGCGATGAAGCGGCGAAAGCGCTCATTTTTGAGGCGCTCCACCGAAATCATCAGGATCTTGAGCTTGCCATCGCTGGCCTGCTGCATCACGCGCCGGCTCTCTTCCGCTGTCTGGCTGGAGTCCAGAGTGGCGGCGGCGATCCCCTTGCTGCGCAAAAAGGCGAGCTGATCGTGCATCAGGGCCAGCAGGGGAGAGATGACCAGGGTCAGGTGGGGCAGTGCGAGGGCGGGCAATTGATAACAGAGGGATTTCCCCGCGCCAGTCGGGAAGATGGCTGCGGCGCTCTTGCCGGCCAGCAGACGACTGATCACCGCTTCCTGCCCGGGCCGCAAGCGATCAAAGCCGAAGTGTCGGGTCAATAAAGAGGTGATCATGGCAAGGCTCCCTGAAAAAGGGCGTCATCATATCACTTCTGGCCCAGTGGTGGCCGATGATCGGACTGGTTTGGTGACATTTTGACCGTGGTTGATATTGTGTTATCACATTGTTGTAGATTTTTTGTGAGGTAACCCTGATATTTTTCAGTGATTATGTGGAAAAAAACCATGGCAGATGGGATATTCTTGTCCGCAACCCCACGCGAACGGGACAGATCCACCAGAAGAGCTGCCCACGGCGTCACCGTCAACGGACCGGTGCCAATGCGCGGGGCTGGTTGCCAACAGGACTAATGATTCACGCACCATGAGTGCACAGGGACTACTTGATGACACAACAACACCCCCTCATTCGACTGGTCAACAGCACCAGTCTGGTTAGCCAGATCCTAGTCGGTCTGGTATTCGGTATCCTTCTTGCGATGTTCATGCCCGAGTGGGCCAAGGCGGCGGGTCTGCTCGGCAGCCTGTTCGTCGGCGCCCTGAAGGCCGTGGCGCCGCTGCTGGTCTTCGTGCTGGTGATGTCGGCGATCATCGGCCACAAGCAGGGTCAGAAGACCAACATGAAACCGATCCTGCTGCTCTATGTGCTGGGTACCTTCCTGGCGGCTGCCGTGGCAGTGGTGGCGAGCTTCCTCTTCCCCTCCAACCTGCATCTGGTGGCAGGCGCTACCGAGATCACGCCGCCGGGGGGCATCACGGAAGTGCTGCAGACCCTGCTGTTCAACGTGGTGACCAACCCGGTGAAAGCACTGCTGGAAGCCAACTATATCGGCATCCTGGCCTGGGCCATCGGCCTTGGTATCGCCATGCGTCACGCCAATGAGAGCACCAAATCACTGATTTCCGATGTGTCCCACGGGGTTTCCGCCATCGTCAAGGCCGTGATCCGTTGCGCTCCACTCGGCATCCTGGGCCTGGTTGCCTCCACCCTGGCTGAAACCGGCTTCGATGCGCTGTTTGGCTATGCCCAGCTGCTGGTGGTACTGATCGGCTGCATGCTGTTCATCGCCTTCGTGGTCAATCCGCTCATCGTCTTCTGGAAGATCAAGCGCAACCCCTATCCCCTGGTGCTGACCTGCCTGAAAGAGAGCGGTGTGACCGCCTTCTTCACCCGCAGCTCCGCCGCCAACATTCCGGTCAACATGGCCCTGGCCGAGAGGCTGCGCCTGCCGGAAGACACCTATGCGGTCTCCATCCCGCTGGGGGCCACCATCAACATGGCCGGCGCCGCCATCACCATTACCGTGCTCTCCATGGCGGCGGTGCATACCCTGGGGATGGAAGTGGACATGGCAACCGCCATTCTGCTCTCCGTCGTCGCCACCATCAGTGCCTGTGGCGCTTCCGGTGTGGCGGGCGGCTCCCTGCTGCTGATCCCGCTGGCGTGCAGCCTGTTCGGTATCAGCAACGACATCGCCATGCAGGTGGTGGCCGTTGGCTTCATCATCGGGGTGTTGCAGGATTCCGCCGAAACGGCCCTCAACAGCTCCACCGACGTGCTGTTCACTGCGGCGGCCTGCATGGCCGAGGATGAGAGCCTGCTGGATGCCGCCCCGGTCCCCAGCCGCGAAGCTTGATCCCCTCAGACTTTCCGCTCTGCACAGGCGCCCTCTTCGGAGGGCGCTTTTTATTTGCGCGCGCGTCAGGCGCCCTGCACCTTCTCGCCGTGTCATGGCACTGACAGTGCTCGGATCCCCCTGTGTGATTTCTCGGGAGGGGCCCGTTGGCTGCCTTACGTGTTCTCGCCACCGCCAACAAGCCATTCCCTGTACAAACGTGCCCGGCGCTGCATTCGCCGGGCATATCGGGCTGATTGTGCTGTCAGCATGGCGGCGTGTGACATCCCCTCTGGTGACCGAAGGGGTCATCTGCTCTTCGGACGCTGTACGGGAAGCCCGGTCAAGGCCCTCTCGGCGGTTTGCCTGCGCCCTGTAGCCGGTACTTTCCCTGAGTACCTTGAAGAAAGGCTCCATTGGGTGGGGGTGTCGGCTCTCTGGGCTAAACCCCGAAGAGCGGGCGTTCCTGGTAAGGACAAGGGCTCTGGTGTTCTGTCTGGCAAGGCCGATGGCGCGCAGCAGATGACGGGATAACACAGTACGTCTTGGTCGTGTGTCATTGGGGAAGGAATATGAGCGGCAAGCTGTCACCAAGGGGAAAGAGAGTGGGTGAAAGGGCTGTCTCTGATTTGAGGGCAGGGGGCTCTGATCATCTGAGCCCAGTACCTTATGATCACAACGAACACAGCCCGGCAGAGGAGATCTGCCGGGCTGTGGGAGGCGCCGGGCCAGATGCTGGCCCGACGGTATCGCAGGAAGGCTTAGCCGACCAGTTGATAAAGGATGGCGGAGATGGCGATAAGGCCCATGGTCGCCACGAAGACGTTGCTGATCTGACCCTGGTATTTCGCCATGGCCGGAACGCGCTTGATGGCGTACATGGGCATGAGGAACAGGATGGTGGCGATGATGGGGCCACCCAGGGATTCGATCATCCCGAGGATGGAGGGGTTGATCACGGCCACGCCCCACAGGGTCAGGATGAAGAAGGCGATGATGAACAGCTCCACTTTCTTGTGGTTCGGTGCCTTGCCGGAGCTGCGCATGTTCTGGACGATCATCCCTTTCAGACCTTCACGGGCACCCAGATAGTGGCCGAAGAAGGAGGAGACGATGGCCACGAAGGCAACCAGCGGACCGAAGTAGGAGATGATGGGGCTCGCATGCTGGTTGGCCAGGTAGGAGAGCACGGCGATGTTCTGGGACTTGGCTTCTGCCAGCTGGGCCGGCGTCAGGCTCATCACGCAGGAGAAGACGAAGAACATCACGAAGCCCAGCAGAATGATGGCGGTGCGCTTGAGGATGGCGTCGGACTTGGCGACGGCATGCTCACCGTGATCACGGTGCTGAGCCAGGGCGAAGCTGGAGATGGCCGGGCTGTGGTTGAAGGAGAACACCAGCACCGGGATGGTCAGCCACAGGGTGGTGGCGAAATCCTTGGTGCTCGGCATTTCATTCAGGGCCGCACCGGTCCAGTCCGGGATCAGGTACAGGGAGATACCCGCCAGAATGGCGATGAGCGGATAGACCAGGAACTCGGTCACTTTCAGCATCAGCTTCTCGCCAGCCAGCATCACGGACATCATGGCCATGATGAGCACGATGGAGAGGATCCAGCGCGGGGGCGGCGTCATCTGCAACTGGTTGACCAGGAAGCTTTCCACCGTGTTGGTGATGCCCACGCCGTAGATCAGCACGATGGGGTAGATGGCAAAGAAGTAGAGCAGGGTGATCAATTTACCGGCACCCACGCCGAAGTGCTCTTCCACCACCTGGGTGATGTCGGCATTGGGCTGCTTGGAGGAGAGCACGAAGCGCGCCAGACCACGGTGTGCCAGGTAGGTCATGGGGCCGACCAGCAGCGCCATCACTACCAGCGGCCAGAAGCCACCCATGCCGGCGTTGATGGGCAGGAACAGGATACCTGCACCGACGGCGGTACCGAACAGGCTGATCACCCAGGTGGTGTCTTGTTTACTCCAACCGCGAGATTGGACCGAGCTGATTCCTTGCTCCTGTGCGGCTGCAACATCCTGTGCGCCAGTGACAGTATTGGACATGTGTCTCACCCCGAATGTGTGGTTTTAATTAGTCGGCGCAAGAATACTTTCTTTTTAATCAAAAATGTTGATCAAATTCACCTTTGTGCGGCTAAAACCCGTACTTTCTTGTAGAAATGTGATCAAAAGAATAAAAAATCAAAATTTATTTATCAAATGCAGTGTTATTTGAATGTTAGCTGGATAATTTCCCACCTCATCATGTTGTCGAAATGTTATGTCGAGATGTGTTGGGCAAGCTGGCGGATCATGCTGGCAGTGGCCCCCCAGATGAAAGATTGCTCCCAAGGGATCCAATAGATGGTGTGACGTCCGTCCGCCCTTGGCAGGCTCAGGGCTATGTGCTGCCCCGGATCCAGCACGTGGGCGAGGGGGACTTCGAAGGCCTGGGCCACCTCGTCCTGGCTCAGGGTCAGCCCGTAGCCTGGGTCGAGCATGGCGAGGACCGGCAGCACATCGTAGCGTGAGACGGTATTGAGAGGGGTGAGGCTGCCGATGATCCGGATCTGGGAGGGGGGAATGCCAAGCTCCTCCTCGGTTTCCCTGAGCGCGGTGTGAATGAGGTCCCGGTCTTCCGGGTCCTGGCGCCCGCCGGGAAAGCTGATCTGCCCCGGGTGGTGGCGCAGGGCGGCGCTGCGGCGCGTCAGCAGCAGGTGCAGGCCCTCGGGGCGCTCCACCAGGGGGATCAACACGGCGGCAGGTTTGAGCCCGGCCAGTGCCAGGCGATGGGCGGGGGCGGGGCGCTGCAGCAAAAAGCGGGTCAGCAGCTCGGCACTCGTCATCTCCATGGGTCTCCTTGTGTCGGCCCCGCAGGGCCGGATGGGGTCAAAGGGCATCGAGCAGTGGCAGGATGCGGGCCACCTTGTCGTAGGTCTCCTGATATTCGGCGTCGGGATCGGAGTCGGCGATGATGCCGCCCCCCGCCCAGCAGTGCAGCTGACCGGCTTCGGCGATCAGGGTACGGATGCAGATGCTGGTATCCATCCTTCCGTGCTGACTCAGATAACCGATGCTGCCGCAGTAGGCATTGCGCCGCACCGGTTCCAGCTCCTCGATGATCTCCATCGCCCGGATCTTGGGAGCCCCTGTGATGGAGCCGCCGGGGAAGCAGGCCCGCAGCAGATCCACTTCTTGCCAGCGCGCATCCAGTTCTCCGCGAATGGTGGAAACCAGATGATGCACCGCCGGGAAGGATTCCACGGCAAAGAGGTGCGGGACCGTGACCGACCCCGGCCGGCTCACCCGGCCGATGTCGTTGCGCAGCAGATCGACGATCATCAGGTTCTCCGATCTGTCCTTGTCGGCGCTGGCGAGCGACTCGGCCACCCTGGCATCCTGGGCGGGATCAGGGTGGCGAGGCCGGGTGCCCTTGATGGGCTTGGTCTCGATATGGCGCTTGTCGAGCAGCAGGAAACGCTCCGGGGAGAGGCTCAGAATGGCGCTGTGCGGCAGGCGGACAAAGGCGGAGAACGGCGCCTTGTTGGCGGCGCTCAGGGCGAGATAGGCGGACCATTCATCCCCCTGATAAGGGGCGCTGAAGCGCTGGGTCAGGTTGATCTGGTAACAATCCCCCGCCGCCAGATAGGCCTGGATACGGGCAAACTTGTCTCCGTATTCGGCCCGCGTCATGTTGCTCTGCCAGGGGCCGGTCAGGCGAAGGGGGAGGGTGGTTCGTTCGCGCTGCGCCATCAGCCAGTCGAGCCTGCGGGCGAGGCCGGCTTCATCACCCCAGTGGGCCAGTTGCCAGTGTCCCGTCGCGACATTTCGCAGCAGCGCCCAGTCGTAGATCCCGACCGCCATGTCGGGCACCTGGATGTCCTGTTGCGCCACTGCGGGCAGACGCTCGAATCGTCGGCCCAGATCGTAGCCAAAGAGTCCCAGGGCTCCCCCGATAAACGGCAATCCCGAGTCATCCTCAACGCGCTCCCCAAGCAGGGCTTGCTGGGTCTTGGCGAGCAGGGCGAGGGGATCGCCGTCATGATGGTGCTGGTGGTTATCCTGGGTGAGGCAGGTGCTGGTACCCCGGGTTTCCAGGGTGGCAAGCGGATCGGCGCTGATGATGTCAAAACCGTTGTCAGCCCCCAGGGGGCCGGCGGATTCCAGCAGGATGGCCCAGGGTTGGTGTTGCAGGCAGGCAAACCAGGTGTGGAGCGAGGCCTGCGGGTCGAAATGGTGGATATGCAGTCTTGGTTTCATTTTTTGTTACATAGGCAACAGTTTGCGCCCGGCTCCCTAGCCGGTTCGGGTGGTCAAGCGTATCATGGCCGCCGGCATTTTTAAGAAAAACACCGTTATAAAAACACGCCGCAGTCTGCCGGCTCCAGGTGCATTTGCCACCTGCCGAAGGCCCGGCTCATATGGAAGCCCTTGCTCGCGCAAGCGATAACAAGGACCAGTGAGGATGATATGAGCATCATTAGAAAACAGGACTTTATCGATTCCATTGCTGACGCCCTGCAGTACATCTCCTTCTACCACCCCCTCGATTTCGTGCAGGCCGCCAAGGCCGCCTATGACCGCGAGATCAACCCGGCCGCCAAAGATGCCCTGGCCCAGATTCTGATCAACTCCCGCATGTCTGCCGAAGGTCATCGCCCGCTCTGTCAGGACACCGGTATCGTCACCTGCTTCGTCAAGATCGGCATGCAGGTACAGTGGGACAGCGACATGACGGTCCAGGAGATGGTGGATGAGGGCACCCGCCGCGCCTATACCAATCCGGACAACCCGCTGCGCGCCTCCGTGCTGGCGGATCCGGCCGGCAGCCGCAAGAACACCAAAGACAATGCCCCCGCTGTCGTGCACATCGACATGATCCCGGGCAACAAGGTGGAAGTGAGTATCGCGGCCAAGGGCGGCGGCTCCGAAAACAAATCGAAGATGGTGATGCTCAATCCCTCCGACGACATCGTGGAGTGGGTGCTCAAGACGGTGCCGACCATGGGGGCTGGCTGGTGCCCGCCCGGCATGCTCGGCATCGGCATCGGCGGCACCGCCGAGAAGGCGGCGGTGCTCGCCAAGGAAGCTCTGATGGAGCACATAGACATCCAGGAGCTGATTGCCCGTGGTCCCGAGACCACCGAAGAGAAGCTGAGGGTCGAGCTCTATGACAAGGTCAACAAGCTCGGGATCGGTGCCCAGGGGCTGGGCGGCCTGACCACGGTGCTGGATGTGAAGGTGAAATCCGCACCGACCCACGCCGCCTCCAAGCCCGTGGTGATGATCCCCAACTGCGCCGCCACCCGTCACGTGCATTTCGAACTCGATGGCTCCGGCCCGGCGGAGCTGACACCCCCCAGGCTGGAAGACTGGCCGGAGATCACCCGTGAGTCCGGTGGCAATGTGCGCCGGGTCAACGTGGATGGCATCACCAAGGCAGAGCTTGCCAGCTGGAAGAGCGGTGATACCGTGCTGCTCTCCGGCAAGATCCTGACCGGCCGCGACGCCGCCCACAAGCGCATCGCCGACATGCTGAAAAAAGGTGAAGGACTGCCGGAAGGGGTCGATTTCACCAACCGCTTCATCTATTACGTGGGCCCGGTCGATGCGGTGCGTGACGAGGTGGTCGGCCCGGCTGGCCCCACCACGTCCACCCGGATGGACAAATTCACCGACATGATGCTGGGAGAAACCGGCCTTATCGGCATGATCGGCAAGTCCGAGCGCGGCCCCAAGACGGTCGAGAGCATCAAGCAGCACCAGGCTGTCTACCTGATGGCGGTGGGCGGCGCCGCCTATCTGGTAGCGAAAGCCATCAAGAAGGCGCGCGTGGTGGCCTTTGCCGATCTGGGGATGGAGGCCATCTACGAGTTCGAGGTGGAAGACATGCCGGTCACCGTGGCGGTCGACTCCCAGGGCAACAACATCCACGAGACCGGCCCGGCCTACTGGTCCGCCAAAATTGCCGAGCTGGAGACCAAGCTGGCTTGATCAATCGGACTTCGATGCAAACGGAGGGCGATTAGCCCCCGTACAGCAGCATGTTGAAAGGCGACCCTCGGGTCGCCTTTTTTTGCGGGCCCCATTTGACGGTCTGGGCCTGAGCAAATTTACTGCTGCTGTGCTGCTGTGCTGCTGTGCTGCTGTGCTGCTGTGCTGCTGTGCTGCTGTGCTGCTGTGCTGCTGTGCTGCTGTGCTGCTGTGCTGCTGTGCTGCTGTGCTGCTGTGCTGCTGTGCTGCTGTGCTGCTGTGCTGCTGTGCTGCTGTGCTGCTGTGCTGCTTTGTCTTTGTCGCCATGGCATCCCGGGTCGGAAGCCTGGATAACCCGGTGGGCAATGCCGGCGCATTGGCTGTCACGCCGAAGGGGCGATCAGTGGTTCAGGTAGATATCCTGGCCGCCGTAGCTCAGTGCCCCACCCAGAGGGGTTGCGGGCTCGAAGAAGCGGGTCAGGACACCGGCACGCTGGCCCAGGGTGCTCAATGTGCTCCGGTCCAGGGCGACCTGTTCGGGCAGCCAGGTCAGCACGGCGGCGCAGTGACCATTGATCAGGCTCTGCTCCAGCAGGCGCTGCCAATTCTTGATCTTGGGGGCGTGCACGACAAGCACCCTGGCAGGATTGATCCCTCTGGCCTGCAATTGCGCGGCGGCGGGCAGACCGGGCGGGGCGACGAGCAGGATCCAGCCACTGTCAGACTGACTCAGTTGCCCCAGGGCATCCAGCAGCGGCGCTTCCTGATGGAGAGGGCCGCGCCGCTGCTCTTGTCCCATCTTGCTCTGATGACGAGTGGGCCAGGTGGTGATCAGACCGGCAGAGGAGGAGGGGGGGCAAAGATTCAGGGGCTGGCTCATATGTCGTTCCTGTATGAATAACCATGCTGTATGCGCATACAGTAGTTCTGTTCGCAAGGAGTGACAAGTCATTTGTGGCTAAAAGTGTGAGCCGATTAACAGGAGATGACTTTAACTACATGATTAAAAAGGATATTTATATCTTCCTTATACAGGGTGTTTTTTAACCTGTAGACAAACTTCGGGTCGGCGCTCATGGTTATACAGTCCTGTATAGGGAGAGGAGGGAGCGAGATGGACGTTAGTACCTTGCAACGACTGGATGCGAACATTCTGCTCGGGATCATCAACGAGAAGCTGCGGCTGGAGTGTGATGGTCTGGAAGAGCTGCTGGCTTACTACGACATGACAGAAGATCAGCTGGCTACCCGTCTGCAACAGATCGGGTATCACTACGACCCTATGAGCAATCAGTTCAAGGCACATGGTTAATTGAAATCAAAGGGTGCTCCGATTGGGGCATCCTTTTTATTACCTGACGAGGGGGTGTGAATTGAAAGCGCTTTCAATTTCTCCCTAGTCGGCGGTTATTTTCACGTATTTTCAGTCACAGGCAATCATTGAAAACCTATTCATGAAACTATCTTTTTTGTTTTCTTATATCACTATGATTTAAAACGAAATTTATATTTCATTCAGGCTGGCTCAAGGAAAGGGTTTTCATGGTGAAACTGTCATTTTTATGCGTTAAAGTGTGACTCACGTTAACTTTTAAACCCTTGGCTTTAGCTAGTATGCCCCCGCCGGAGCATATTCTGAGATAACAACAGCGCCGGTCCACCCGATGGGATGACATTTTTTATTTGTAACGAAGGAAAATGGTTTATGGCTACCAAGAAGAAGACAGACCAGGATCTCCAACTGGATAAAGATCAGCTCAAGGCGAGTATCGTGCGTCACCTGCGTTCTACCTTGGGTACAAGCGAACAGAAAGCCTCTCCGGATGCCTGGTGGAAAGCGACCGCTGCCGCCGTCAATGAACAGGTGTACGAGCGCCTGACCCGTACTCAGCAGGCTCACTTCAAGAAAGATACTCGTGCGATTCACTATCTCTCTGCTGAATTTTTGATGGGGCGTTTGACCTCCAACAACCTGCACAACCTCTCCCTCTACAAAGTCTGTGAAGAGGCGCTGGGTGAACTTGGTCTGGAACTGACCGATCTGTGTGAACAAGAGCCTGACATGGCCCTTGGCAACGGCGGCCTGGGTCGTCTGGCTGCCTGCTTCATCGATTCCCTGGCCACTCTGAACTACCCGGCGGTGGGCTATGGCATCCACTACGAGCACGGCCTGTTCCGTCAGGAAATTCAGGATGGCCGTCAGATCGAGCGTCCGGACTCCTGGCGCGAATATGGCAACCCCTGGGAGATCTGCCGCCCGGAATCGGTGCAGGAGATCCCGCTCTACGGCTACGTGGAGACCGTCTTTGGTGACAAGGGTGGCCTGAAGAAGGTGTGGCACGCCGGTCGCAAGATCAAAGGGGTGCCCTGGGACATTCCGGTGGTCGGCTTCGGTGGTCACACCGTCAACATCCTGCGTCTGTGGGAATCCCGCGCCTCCGAGTTCTTCGACTGGGACGTGTTCAACGCCGGTGGTTATATCGACTCCCAGGCCGAGAAGGCCCAGGCCGAGACCATCTCCAAGGTGCTCTACCCGAACGATGAGACCGACGCCGGCAAGGAGCTGCGCCTGATCCAGCAGTACTTCTTCTGCGCCTGCTCCATCAAGGACATCATGCGTCGCTACAAGCGGGTGCATGGCAGTGACTTCAGCAACTTTGCCGCGCAAATCGCCATCCAGCTCAACGATACCCACCCCACCGTGGCCATCCCCGAGCTGATGCGCGTGCTGGTGGACGAAGAGGGGCTGAACTGGGATACCGCCTGGGGCATCTGCTATCAGGTCTTCTCCTACACCAACCACACCCTGCTGCCGGAAGCGCTGGAGAAGTGGTCCGTCAGCCTGTTCGAGAAGGTACTGCCCCGTCACCTCGAGATCATTTATGAAATCAACGCCCGCTTCCTGAACGAGCTGGTGGAGCCCAAGTGGCCGGGCAACGATGCCATCAAGGCCAAGCTCTCCATCATCGAAGAGGGTGACGTGCGCAAGGTGCGTATGGGCAACCTGTGCGTCATCGGCTCCTCCAAGGTGAACGGCGTGGCCGAGATCCACTCCAAGCTGGTGAAGGAAGATCTCTTCCCCGAGTATGCCGAGCTGTGGCCCGAGAAGATGTGCAACGTCACCAATGGTGTGACTCCCCGTCGCTGGCTGCTGGCCTGCAACCCGGAACTGGCCGAACTCTACAACGAGGTGGTGGGCAAGGAGTGGCCGCTGCAACTGGACAAGCTGCGCAGCGTGGTGAAGTTTGCCGACGACAAGGCGTTCCAGCAGCAGTTCATGACCATCAAGCGCCACAACAAGGAGAAGCTGGTCAAGGTCATCAAGGCGGAAACCGGCATCGACGTGAGCGCGGAGGCGATCTTCGACGTCCAGATCAAGCGTCTGCACGAGTACAAGCGCCAGCAACTGAACCTCATCCACATCATGGCGCTCTACCGTCGCCTGCTGGCGAACCCGGACTATGACATGCATCCGCGGGTGTTCATCTTCGGCTCCAAGGCGGCGCCCGGCTACAAGCTGGCCAAGGACATCATCTACGCCATCAACAAGCTGGCGGAGCGGGTCAACAACGACGCCCGTATTCAGGGCAAGCTGAAAGTGGTGTTCATGCCGAACTACCGCGTGAGCCTTGCCGAGAAGCTGATCCCGGCGGCGGATGTCTCCGAGCAGATCTCCACCGCAGGTTACGAAGCATCCGGTACCGGCAACATGAAGATGGCGCTGAACGGTGCCATCACCATCGGGACGCTGGATGGAGCCAACATCGAGATCGCCGAAGAGGCGGGTGCCGAGAACTGCGCCATCTTCGGTCTGAATGTGGACGAGGTGAAGTCCCTGAAGGTGCGCGGCTACAACCCGTATGACTTCTACTACGCCAACTCCGAGCTGAAAGCCGTGCTGGACTGGTTTGATACCGACTACTTCACGCCGGGTCGTCCGGGTGAGCTGGCCTCCATCAAGCGCTCCTTGCTGGAAGGGGGAGACCCTTACCTGACACTGGCGGATTTCGAGTCCTACTCCGAGGCGCACAAGCTGATCGATGCCTGGTACCGGGATCCGGCCCTGTGGGCGAAGAAAGCCATCATCAACTCTGCCACCATGGGCAAGTTCAACTCCGACCGCTCCATCCAGGATTACGTAGACCGTATCTGGAAACTGACGAGCTGCAGCGTCGGCTGATGTCTGCTCCTGTGAAAAACCCCGCGATGCGGGGTTTTTTTTCATCTGTCGGGCTGAGGGAGGCTCAGGGCCTGTCGACCACCCGGGTGTCCGCCGGCACCCGTTTCTTGCCGGTGATCATCGCCCTGACGAGATCACCCCGTACCAGACGATCCAGGGCGATGACGGCCAGTACATGGACGAAGATGGCCACCTGCAGCCCCTTGGCAAAGAACTCGTGGATCTCTTCCATGCGATGGGTGCCGGAGAGCGGCCCGTATTCGGTCATGATCCCGCTGGCGGCGGTGCCGACAAGGCAGGTCAACAGCAGCAGTATCATCAAGGACCCCAAAGGATTTTGACCGGCGTAGTAGGGGTGGCGCCCCTTGATCGTCTCCTTGAGATAGGTGATGACGCCGGTCGGTGTCGGCAGCCACTGGGCGAAGCGGGCATGATAGGAGCCGATGAATCCCCATACGATGCGCAGTGCCAGCAGTCCGGCCAGCGCATATCCCGCATAGCGGTGGTTGCGCGCCCCCTCTTCAAGGATGAAGAGATTCAGCACGCACAACAGCACAGTGGCCCAGTGAAATACCCTAACCACCGGATCCCATACCTTGATTTCACGGTTGTTCTGCATCGTCTTACCCATGAGGTGATCCCCTTGTCGTGATGTCCATGATCATCGCCATCGTCAGCCATGGCTGCGTGATGGCCGTTGTCAGCATCATGGAGGCGATTTCTTAAGTGCAAGTTAATGTCGCCGTGATGTCGCGGGTAGGGAGTGCGGTGGTTTCGGGGCGAGAAAAAGCCCCGGCGATGCGGCAATGCTGTTCAGATAAGCACTTTTTTGACTGATTATTCATAAATTGGATTTGAGTTGAGGGGGCAAGGCTGTGTCCAGTCGATCTTCCTCCA